>SCQA01000257.1 GCA_004298725.1 bacterium | reverse complement strand
AGACGTCCACTGACGTATTCATGTCTAATATAGCCGTGGTGCGCGGAAGCCTTACGGTAATTACTCCGTCCCCACGGTGCGATTTTTTCGACAGAAAAACAGAGTGCCGCTACTGCGCCGGAAACTTCGACACGGAGAACGCGTCAAGGGTTGTATATACCGTTGAAGAGGTCGTTGAAACGGCCGGGGCGGTGCTTGATGAAAGGCCGTCCGAAATAATCTACCTTTCCATCGGGTTTAGCGACGGCGACGACGGCGGCATCGGCTTTTTAAAGCCTTACATTCAGGCGATTAAAAACCATTTCAATTGCCTTGTGGCTGTCGAGGCACTGCCGCCGAGGGACAACCGCTGGATTGACGAAACATACGCCGTGGGCGCGGATTCCGTGCTTTACAACGTTGAGATTTTCGACAAGGAGCTTTTCGAGATTATCTGCCCGGGCAGAGCCGCGCTTATAGGCAGAAAGCGGTATTTCGACGCGCTTAGCCACGCCGCCAAGGTCTTTCCGGGCGGCACGGTGGCTTCGCACCTGATCGTGGGGCTTGAGCCTCCCGGTTCAACGCGCATGGGCATAGACTTTCTTACGGATATGGGCGTAGTGCCTGTTTTGCCTATATACAGGCCGGAGCCGGGCAAGGCTCTGCGGATAGAGCCGCTTGACGCCGAAATAATAATACCGGTGTATAAGCACCTGTATAAGGCGCTGACGGCTAAGAAGATAAATTTTCATTGGGTAAGAAATTTAAGCATGGTGACTACGCCGGTTGAGGGCAGGTTGCTTGTTGAAGGCGAAGCCAGCGGCGTGAAACGGACGTTCATGGAAGGTTTTTATTCGTCGGCCATAGGCAGAAAGGCCGCGTGGGGCTTATCATCCATAAGAAGAAAACTTCGCGTGAAAGAGTCGCATGAAAAGCCGGATACGCATAAACGCAAATGACGGAGCTTTGTTTTTACGATGACGGTTCAAATAGATACAAGTTCAATCTGGGTGCTTTTAATACGCAAAGCCGTAAGGCCGGTTTTTTTTATCGTCCTTGCCGCCGCCTTTGTTTTTTTTCTGAGAATGCCTCCTGCCAAAGGCCTTAGCGTAGAGGGGCACAGCGCCATTGCCATATTCTTCCTGTGCCTTATTTTGTGGGTTTCAGGCGTAATACCGGTTGCCATAACGTCAATATTCGCCATTGTGCTTGTGCCGCTTCTTGGCGTCATGTCAAGCAAAGACGCATACGCGATATTCGGCAACGAGGCCGTTTTTTTCATACTCGGCGCTTTTATACTTGCCGGTGCGGTCATGCACTCCGGTCTGTCAAACAGGATAGCGCTTAATATAATGGACCGTTTCGGCGACTCGCCCAGAAGGCTCCTTTTAAGCATATTCCTTCTCGCGGCGGCGCTGTCGTTTGTAATGTCCGAACATGCCGTGGCGGCCATGCTATTTCCCATAGTGCTTGATATTTCAAAGAGCCTCGGCCTGAAGCCCGGCAAGTCAAACTACGGAAAATTGCTCTTCTTCGCGCTTGCGTGGGGTTGCGTTATCGGCGGCGTGGCGACATTTCTCGGCGGCGCGCGCGTGCCCCTTGCCATCGGCA
>SCQA01000256.1 GCA_004298725.1 bacterium | reverse complement strand
AATGTGCGCGGGCTTTGCTATATCTCCGGCGATATTCCCGACGGTTGTCAGGAGCTTCCTTCATTTCAAGAAACCGCTGAAGACAAGGACGCTTTCACAAGGGCATTTCACGCATTCTACAATAACAACGACCCGGCTACTGCAACGGTATTGGTTCAAAAGCACGACACCCGTTATCTCATCCAGAACCCTCCGGCGAAGTATCTCTCCCAGACGGAACTCGACAGGGTATATAACTTAGGATATGAACGCGACGTTCACCCGTATCACCTTAAGGACGGCGAGGTAAGAGCGCTTGAGACTATACGCTTTTCCATTTCCACGCACCGGGGATGTTACGGCGAGTGCAGTTTTTGCGCCATAGCCGTTCATGAAGGCAGAAGGGTGAGGAGCAGAAGCAAGGCCTCGATACTTGCCGAGGCAAAGGAGATGACGCGCCACCGTCTTTTCAAGGGAAGGATAAATGACGTGGGCGGGCCGTCGGCCAATATGTATGCTTCCGGCTGTGCGAGGATGGAGAAGCAAGGTTGCTGTCCTAAAAAGAGTTGTATTTCACCTAAGATTTGCCCAATGCTTAATTCAGGCCACGCGGAACAACTGGAACTGCTTAAGGCGCTTCGCGCCATAGAAGGCGTTACTAAGGTTATAGTTGCTTCAGGCATACGTCACGATTTAGTATTGGCGGACAAAAAAGACGGAGAGCGGTATTTGAAGGAGCTTGTTCTCCACCATGTTTCCGGGCAGATGAAAATAGCCCCGGAACATTCGGAAACGAACGTGCTGGAGCAGATGGGCAAACCCGGTTGCGATAAAACCGCCCTAATAAAGTTCAGAGAGCTATTTTACAAATTTACAAAGGAGGCGGGGCTGAAACAGTTTTTAACTTACTACTTGATGGCCGCCCATCCGGGTTGTAACGAGGAGGATATGACAAGGCTCAAGTCATTCGCCTTGAAAGAGCTTGGCACGGTGCCGGAGCAGGTTCAGGTTTTTACGCCGACGCCGTCAACATATTCCACGCTTAGCTACTGGACAGGGCGCGACCCTTTTACCAACAAGCCCTGTTTTGTGGAAAAGAGCGCCAAAGGCAGGGAAGCGCAGAAGTCCATACTGACAGGCCCAAGTACCCGGCAAGATACAAAAGAAGCGGTTGACCATAAAAGACACGGTTTTAAAAGGAATCAATTCAGGGTAAAGGGGCGATAAAACAAGCTGTCTGCAACAGAACTTATATAATGGGACGCGGGAGCGTCCAAGGCTACGTTACAGTCGTTTTTTGTCGGCAATACGCGTTGCTATAATCAAAAACCGATATATGGAATAGGCTTATGGGCAGTTGGTTCGTATATATTCTTGAATGTAACGACGGTTCCTATTATACCGGAATAACCTGTGATTTAGACAGAAGGCTTGACGAGCATAAAAACGGCAAGGGAGCCAAATATACCAGAATAAAGGGAGTAAAAGAACTGCTTTGGCACATGACCTGCGGTAATAGAAGTATTGCTTTAAAACATGAAGCAAATATCAAATCTCTTTCAAAGGCTCAAAAGAAGCAGTTGATGCTCAACCTGATTATTTGAAAAAATAATTATCAAAATACCGTTTTTATTGCATGAAAACGCGAGATAAATGCC
>SCQA01000255.1 GCA_004298725.1 bacterium | reverse complement strand
CACCCTACCCTCTCTATCAAGGGGATGGGGGAAAATAATCAGTCAGACCTTCCTTAGCAAACAACCTCATTATACCCATGCATATCCAGCGTGAGAGCGCGTCAAAAAAACGCGCATGCGTCACGGCAACCATACCAAAAACAATTTGTAAGCTGTCTCTTCCTCTCTAAGAAATCACTTCTCGACAATCTGCGTGACATCAAGATATATACCACAACTTCTTCTCACCTTATTCCTTTAACCAGAAGAGCCGGTTTACCAGCCAGTTCGCCCTTCATGGCACATCCGGTTGCGATTCCAGCTCCCCTGCGGGGAGAGTATATGAAATTACACAACAAACATCGAAAAATTAACCAAAACGATTAAATTGTAAAATTATCCCGCTCGACTACGCTAATATTTAAGACAATAAAAAAAGGAGGCATTATTCATGCCTCCTTTTCATTTCTGTCGTTCCCATACCCCAGCTTGTAAACACATCATTTAATGATTGCTGGTAATAATGCCCGCACATCTGCCAAAAAAACACCTTAATGGCAACAACCTCCGGCGCTATTAGCCGCGGCTTCTTTCGCGGCCAGAATTTCATCCTCGAACTTACTGCGGCCCCTTGCAAGCGCGCTCTTTCTTGCAAGCTCCCTTGACGCTTCGTCAGCCACTACAGGCACGAAAGATTCCGCAACCTGCTTAAAGCCCGCAAGAAGTTCTTTACGGATGTTGTCGTCGGTAATGGACTTGTCAATCAGGTCAAAAAATTCGTTGTCTTCCTTGCGTATGTGGCTTCTGAGGCTTACTATTATCGAAAGCCCGAGGCCGTTTAATATGTCGCTGTCGGCAAGGCCCGTGCGGAACGAATGTAGCAGAGTCATTACTTCCCTGTGGTCTTCCTTGACTATTGACACAAGCCCGTCCGCAAGGGGAAGGAACTCGCTCAGCAACGGAAAAAGCACGTCTTCCTCTTTTCTCACGGAATGCTGAATTAATTCGTTCTCAAGCTGTGCGGTTGACACCCACAGCGCGTTAACGTCGCGAACGCGTATTTCGTCTTCAATTTTAGCGAGCGTATTCAAAATGTCCTGATGCTCAGCCACCAGCATGACTATCGGGTCGTTGTCACGGTTGCGCTCGCCAAAATGTGCCGCGTCGTCGGATACGAAGTCCGCAACCTGCTCCGCCTTATAAGGCTGGTTAAAACCCATCCTGCAAACGCCTTTCGGGCTTCTGAAGGTCGTTTCATCGTTGTAAAACGCCTTTAAAGCGGCGTAAGTCTCCTCGCTGAAAGTCAAAACGCCGGTTCTGCAATTGACTATGCAGGACGGATGCAAGCACTTGTACTTCACCTCTAACATCTTCATATTAATCTCCTCCCGTCTAACTGCAAGCGCGGACGCCTCATACGCCGGCGCAGTCTTTAAAGCGAACAACGCCGCGAGTAGTCAGCTTGAATACAGCCCCTTACGCGTTACCTACGGTTTCGCCCTTGGTCATGTTCGGCATAACCGGAATGCCGAATTTGTCGTTAAACTTTGTTACTATGTAAATAAGCGTTCTGTGATTAAGAAGAAGGCCTTCAAAAAGCGAAGTCTTTGTAAGGCTGTCAATGTAGAATTCAAATGAAAACTGGACTGTTTTAGCGATATTTTCATCGTCAAGGTTTATGTCGTAGCTGTTCTTGAGAAAGAGCAGGTCTTTCCTTATGGCGCCGTAAAACTTCTCCTTATCCTCATCAGTCAAAGTCTTTATCTTTTCGGCATGTTCATTAGCAATGGACACGCCGTTAAGAACGACGATAAGACCCGGATATTCCTTTGGTTGCAGAACGCGCTGTCTCTTCGGGGAACCCACCGGATAATCTACTTCAAAATGGAAAGATGAACCATCATCTTTTATCTCATTTACCTGATGGTGATTTTCTACAAGCCATTTCTTTATTTGCTCTTTTGCCTGCTCAACAGTTGTAATCTCCATTGAAACATCTCCTTTGCGTACTATATTTACACTCACTGAGTGGATTATTATATAATACTATAGCGCAAAATAAATGTCCAGAAAAATTGATGGACACCGCGGTTATAACTGGATTTATCAGGCAAATATAACCGGTTATCCTGTTATGTGCTTACCCTCTCAAAATGATAAGTGCCTTCCATAAAGCGCGATTAACCACGCCCAATAACAAAAAAAAGGGCGGGTTTAGTACCCGCCCCTAATGTACATTCACCACCCCGCATAAAACTTAAAAAGATGCTTGCATCGGCAGGGAGCGCGTTAAACTGACTTGCATGGCGTTTCTTAGCCTGAACCGCCCTGTCCGCCAAGGCCTTCAGTCTTAATGGTCTGACATGTATCAGAGCATCGCGTGCAATAGTGCGTATGGGCAAGGTCATACTCCTTGTACATGGCACAAGTACCGCAAACACAGTCCTTTTCCCACTGAATCTTTTTGCTTGTGCCAATCAGCGGAAAACAATACCCTGTAGGAGCGTCGCCTTTTACGTATGTCGGGCATCCGGCGCATTTGCAACTTTTCAAAACATATTCCTGTTTCTTATTATACTCTGCCTCGGTCATTGAATCTATCCCGAACCTGTCAATTCTATCATTCTTTCCCATCTTTCCACCTCCATTTATTTAGTGGTTTGACAGTCTTGCATGATCATTGCACAGCACAAGAATCGCTTTGATATTTATATGATAGCAGAGCATTGCGTGTTGTCAAGTGAGGTTAGAATAAAAAATAATAACGAGAAAAACGCTGATAAAAAATGGATAACAGATTCTGCTTTCGACGCTTTCCTTCTCAGGGAAAGGCACCTTTGCGTAACCCCTTCGTTCAATTACCCTGCCACAAATCCGTGGTTTTTAATAAGAAATACACCGTTAGGAAAGGTCTGTTTATTCAAATTCAGCGTGATGGAGCACGGGTTTGTAACTACCGATGTTTTAATCCTCAATAGAAACATTTGAGGAGGAATCCATAAATAAATAACTACCTAAGTTACTGGATTCCCGCTAAAAGAACGCTGGAATGACAAACACACACAAAGCAACCACTCTGCCCTACGCCTTACCTCAACGCATATCAGCCTGAATTAATCAGACCTTCCTTAAGATACCCCTGCTTTGACATGCCGCAAAATTACAATAAATGCAAACACCAAAAAAGAGAGGGGGAAGCCGGTGACGGCCTCCCCCTCTCCACTTTTAACGCAGGATGGCTTATTACACCGCCATATCTCGCGCTACATTTACAATTACCTTTTTTAAACCTGACGGGACATGCTTACATCTGTCTGTTGCCCCATGTATCCTTTGCCTTATCCCACCATGTGCCCCATTTGTTGCCCCAGTCTCCGCGCTCTGCGCCCGGACGGGTGTAATACCACCACTGGATAATGGCCGCTATGATGTAGAATATGGTCACGCCAATAAAGAATGCCATCGGCGTACCGGTCTTTGTCATTGACATACCTACAAAAATATTGAATATAAAAGGCCCGAATGCGGCCCATGCGCCCGTCCATCCGAGGGCCTGCGCCCCTTTTTTAGCTGAATATGCGAAGACTATCGGATAGAGTCTGAACGTGGCCGCGTTACCCACGCCTGTCCAGAAGAATATCCAAAGCATACCGCCTACGAATAACGGGAAGGTCGCAAGCGACGTTGGCGTAAGAGACCCGGTTGCCATAAGGAATACGCAACCGACAATCTGAGCCACGATGCCTATCTGCGTAAGTATAGCGCCGCCCCACTTATCGGAAGGCGCGCCAAACAGGAAGCGCACCGCGCCGCCTATCATCGGGCCGTAAAACGCGTACTTGAGCGGGTCCGGCGCACCCGGAAAGCCGCCGTAAACCACCTTTATGAGTAGCGGGAACGCCGCGGCAAAACCGGCGAACGAACCGAATGTTGTGATGTATGTTATGGTGCAAAGCCATCCGTGCTTGTCCTTAATTATGCCTAACTGTTCCGCGATAGATGCCTTGACCGGGATACTCCTTAAAATAATGGCGCAGAGAATGCCCGTGACAATCAGAATCGGCACATACCAAAGCAGTGCGTTCTGCACCCACATATCCTTCTTCAACACCTTCTTCACGGTTACGTCAGTAACAACGCCCGTAGCGTCCTTCTTAACCGTTAAGCTTATGTTCTTGTTAGTATCGTTTTCCTGCTTGACTACGTCCTTTACAACGCCGTTGTCCTTTGTAACAACAAGGGCGCTGGCCAGCGCCGGGTTATCCTTAACGGTTACGTCCTTAACAACCGCACCCTCTTTTACCACAACCACTTCCTTGACCGGGTCAGCTTTTGTAAAAGTCTGCGGACCGCCGGCAAGCGCGCCAAACGCCGCAAAGCCGATTATCCACGGCGTTACAAACTGAGTAAGACCGACGCCGAAGTTACCTATGCCGGCCTGTATGCCCATTGCAATGCCTTGCAGTCTTTTCGGGAAGAAAAGACTTGATGACGGCATGAAAGAAGAAAAGTCTCCTCCGCCAAAGCCGCTTAAAAATGCAAAGACCATGAAGAACAAAAACGACGTGTTCGGATTCATTATGGCAATTGCAATACCGACGCATGGAATAAGCTTTAGGAATGTAGCTACGGTTACCGTCAGCCTCGTGCCGAATATTGGAATAAGGAAGCTGTGGACAAGGCGTAAAAGACCGGATGCAAGTCCGGGCATAGCCGCAAGCCAGAAGAGCTGATTGGTGTCGAATTTAAAGCCAATAGCCGGAAGCCTAACCACAACCGCGCTCATCGTGAACCATGTTGCAAATGAAAAAATAAGACTCCATGTAGTTATAATGAGCGTCCGCCATGCAATCCCACTATTTTCTTTCCAGAATTGCGGGTTTTCAGGCTCCCACTTTTTTAACCAAGACATAGGCGATACTCCTTTCAATCAGATGTTTTACTTCTTGCGTCATGCGTAAAAATTTCCGCATGACGCAGTTGCTTACCTCTATTTGAGCCGTCACAATAATTCATACAAAACATGAATTATTGACTTTTATCATATTTTCAGAATGAAGTTAAAAAAAGAGAGGTGGGCTGGGTAAGCCCACCTCTCCAGTCAGGCTATTTGTACTGTACGACGTTCTCTGTCTTGGGGTTTCTGTGATACCACCTTACCACCTGATAAGGCCTTACAAGATACTTATAAGGGTTGATGACCACAAAGTGCACAAGTCTTGAAAACGGTATGAAACCTATGAATATCATCGCGTTGAAGATATGAACCTTAGTGTTGAGAGGAAGCGATTTTACAAAGTCAACATTCGGGTTCAGCTTGATTATTGACCACATCCATGGCACTGCGGCCGCGGCATACCAGTTGGAACCCCATCTGTAGAATATCGCGTTACCAAGACCTGTTACGACCTGTATGATAAGAATTATCAACAGGAGAACGTCCCATGAAGTGGTAAGCGCCTTGACCCTTGCATTGGTTATTCTTCTGTATATAAGAGCAAGAAGACCGAAAAGGGCCAAGAAGCCGAGCGCCGCTCCGATAAGCTCGAATATATAGAGCCTGATCGGCGCGCCGTTCCAGGCAAGTAGCACGCCCGGTATGAAGAACACGACTATGTGGGCCACAAGTATAGAGATTATACCGTAATGCCACGGAAACGACCCGAAAAAGAGGGTCCTGTTCTCAAGAAACTGCGACGACTGAGACGACCAAGAGTACTTATTAGTCGTAAACCTCCAGATAGTGCCGACAATGGCTGTTACTATCAGGATGTACGGCACGGCGCCAAACAGAACCTGATCCATTATTTCGCCTCCTTAACATCTTTGTCTAATACCCGATAAATTGAGTTTATCAGGTGGCAATAGATGTTCCTTTTATTCTTTTCGAAGTTTTTGTTCAGCTTTTCCACCGCTATTGTTACGAACGACTCCATGAGGTCCTTTTTAAGCTCCTCGTCTTTGAGGGTTCCAAGAAACTTAAGCAAGATGTGCAGATTGTCCGGCAGTTCGCCTTTGGCTACGGCATCAAAAGGAAAACCGTGCTCCCTATACATCGCCTTTAACGAAGCTAACTGATTTGAACGCTTGAAACCGTCATACAGATGCGAACCAAGCTCAAGCGTGTAATCTGAGGACAGCTCAAACGTATAAGAGTATATGCCCTGAATGTCGTCAAGCGGCAGATTCTCAAGGTCCTCAAGAAATGTCTTGAGCTGGGCTACCACCTCCGGCGGATACTTGTTAAGGGCGGCCAGGGACTTAATGCAGTCCCCGGCCTTCTTAACGATATCCTCTTTCGGGTATTCAAGCAACTCGGCTAATTGCGTGTATAAAGATTTATCCATGACAACCGTCACCGTTTACCACTGCCTCCCGGTAATTATCTCCCTCTTCTTTCCGCCGAAGCCGACGGTGCCCCTCTTCTCGTACATAGTCCTCGGGTCAACCGTTGACAGGTGTTCGCGGTGCGTTTCAGGTATTACGAACCTTTCCTGGAAAGTTCCAAGAGAAAGGAGCCTGTAAATGTCCTCGCAATCCTGAGGAGTTAAACCGACCTGAGAGAGAGCGTTCTTTACAGCGGAATCGCCGACGTCGCCGACCCTCTGCTGACGGATGTAAAGCCTTACCGCCATCTGCTTCTTAAGCGACTCGATAACAACCTGC
Source organism: bacterium (assembly GCA_004298725.1). Lineage (GTDB taxonomy): Bacteria > Desulfobacterota > GWC2-55-46 > GWC2-55-46 > GWC2-55-46 > SCQA01. Next base: position 2,927 of record SCQA01000255.1, on the reverse strand, counting down.
TCGTTTCCGGCGGAGAGCATATTCGCAAGGAACCTTACAGGCACTCTCATCTTGTCTATTTCGTTGAAGAACTCGGTTGACACAGGGTCAAAGGTGCCGCCTCCATCAGCCTTCGCGTTATGAAGAATAGGCGAAAGTGGCGGGAGGTAGAAGTTCATCGGAAGCGTCCTGAATTCAGGATGGTTCGGCATGGCTATGCGCCACTTCTTGAAGAGATTGAACGCCGGCGATTCCTGTGCCGCCGTTATCCAGTTCTCGTCAATACCGGCCTTACGGGCTTCTTCCTGAACGCGCGGGTCGCGCGGGTCAAGAATTATTTCCCTCATGGCCTCAACCAGCCTCTCGTCCGGGGTCTTGGCTACTTCTTCTATTCTATCGGCGTCATAGAAAAGCACGCCTACGAACCTGATTCTGCCGGTGCAGGCATGAGCGCATGCGTTCGCCTGTCCGGTTTCGGTTCTTGGATAGCAGAATATGCACTTCTCGGACTTGCCTGTCGCCCAATTGTAGTACGGCTTTTTGAACGGGCAAGCGCTTACGCAAAATCTCCAAGCTCTGCAAGTGTCCTGATCAAGAAGGACTATACCGTCCTCTCCTCTCTTGTACAGCGCGCCTGACGGGCAGGACGCAACACACGCGGGGTTAAGGCAGTGGTTGCATATGCGCGGCAGATAGAAGAAGAAGAGCTTGTGGAACTTTGTGAGCATCTCCTTCTGCGAGTCGGAAAGGCCCTTAAGGTTCGGGTCGTTCGACGCGTACAGCGGAGAACCGGCCATGTCGTCGTCCCAGTTCGGCCCAAGGACTATCTTCTCCATGAACTCGCCGGTGATAAGGGACTTCGGACGCGCTACCGGCTGGTCGTCGCCGGCCGGAGCGTTGAAGAGGTTCTGATAGTCAAACGTAAACGGCTCGTAATAATCGTCAACCGTCGGAAGGTTTGGCTGAAAGAATATATTGGCCAGCGTCCTTATCTTGCCGGGCCCCTTGAGGAGTTTAAGCCTCAGATTCCCGCCGGACACTTCCCATCCGCCCCTGTACCTCTCCTGATCTTCCCATGTGAGAGGATAACCTGTACCGGGCCTTGTTTCTACGTTATTCCACCACATGTACTCAGCGCCGCGGCGGGTTGTCCATACGTTTTTGCAGGAAACGCTGCACGTATGACAGCCGATGCACTTGTCCATGTGAAAGCTCATTGAAAGCTGGGCTCTGATATCCATTACCACTTCACCTCCTGATTTCTCATTTTTCTTACCAACACTGTGGTATCCCTGATGATCGGTATCGGGCCCCAGCCGTTAAAGGCGTAGGAGAACTGTCCGTATCCGCCGGTCATAAGCGTTGGTTTAAGACGCTGACGGGTCAAGCTGTTATGGAATCCGCCCCGTATCTTGTTTCTCTGCTCGGCCTTGGGAACGTTTACCGTTCTCTCTTGTGAATGGTACGCGAAGCATGTACCCGACGGTATTCTGGCGCTGACGACCGCTCTGCATGCGAATATGCCGTTGTCGTTGTACGCTTCCACCCAGTCGTTGTCCCTTATGCCCACGCTCTCGGCGTCCTTGTCATTTACCCAGCAGGAGTTGCCGCCGCGTGAAAGAGTCAACATCCTCAGGTTATCGTAATGGGTTGAGTGTATAGCCCATTTGCTGTGAGGAGTGATGTAGTTAAGCTGGAGCGCGTCCGTCTTGTCGCTCTTTTGAAGCTCGTTCATCTTGGCCGGGTTCAGCTTATGCTTATTGACCGTAAGGCCCTCTCCGAAGTCGAGGAATACCGGATGGTCAAGATAGAAGTGCTGTCTGCCGGTGAGCGTTCTCCATGGAACCCTGCGTTCAGTCTGAATGGTCCATGTGCCGTACGCCCTGCCCTTTCTGTTGTCGCCTGTCCAGAGCGCGCTGGTTAGCCAACGCCTCGGCTGGGCTACAATGTCGTCGTACGTGACAGTGAAGTTTCTGTCAGGTCCGGCGATTTCTTCAGCAAGGCCGTGAGCGCCTTCCCTGAACTCTACTTCTTCGCCGTATATGGCCTTGACAGCCTTTTTGGCGGCGTCGTAGGTTTCGCCGTGCAGACCGGTATGGTGCTCTTCCTCATGCCACTGCCTGTAAGAGACTTCGCCGTTCGTCGTGCCGGAGAAAGCCAAAACAAAGTTAGCGGCCTCTTTTGCGGTTTTGATGGATATGAGCTTCTGACCGTTGACTTCAACGGAATCAATGTGCTTCTGCTTGAGGTAATTATCATAGAGGTCTTTACCATCAAGCATAATGCCGTGGAAGCCGTACTTGGCCTTCATAAGCGGACCTACCGCGACGAACATCTTGTCTATATTGGCGTAATCCCTTTCAACGACGCTGATATTAGGCATCGTCTTGCCCGGGATGGCCTCGCACTGCCCCTTCTTCCAGTCAAGCACGCCGTTAAGAGCCGGCTGAGCTATTTCGCCCGGAGTATCGTGGCCAAGCGGAGAGGTCATAACCTCTTTTATCGGCCTCGGGAAGTGCTTCTTGGCTATTGCAGAAAACTTCTCTGAAAGGAATCTATACGCGTCATAGTCGCTCTTCGCTTCCCAGTTCGGCTGAACTGCCGCGCCCATAGGATGAATGAAGGAATGAAGCTCCGTTGTGTTGATGTCTTCCTTTTCATACCAATGAGCCGCCGGCAATACGATATCGCAATAAGTCGGCGTGGTGTTCATACGCATGTTAAGGTCGACAAGGAGGTCAAGCTTGCCAAGAGGCGATTCCCTGTACTTTAATTCCTTAAGGTACGGCTTTGCGACTTCTTCGGCCACGGTGTTATGGTGCGTGCCAAGGAGGAATTTAAAGAAGTATTCCTGTCCTCTCGCGCTGGAACCGAGCGCGTTAGCGCGCCATATAAGCCATACTCTCGGCCAGTTTTCAGGAGCGTCCGGGTCGGTGATGGAGAAGTCA
>SCQA01000254.1 GCA_004298725.1 bacterium | reverse complement strand
GCTCTTCCGATCTCTATAACCGGCCTCCATGCGTCTCACGTGCTTGTCGGACTTGGGCTTTTTGTCAGCATACTTCTGCCGGCGTTAAACGGCAGGTTAAGCGCGCCGCTTGTAAAATCAGCGTCAATCTATTGGCATTTTGTTGATATCGTGTGGCTATTTGTTGTTTCGCAGGTCTACTTCTGGTAGGCAGAAAAGCCCGTGTAAAGAGGCGGGCTTTTCCGGCTTTAATGGAAAGGAGGAATAAAAAGTGGATTTAACGGACAGGATAATCAGACGCATTTACCTCGTCCCGGCGCTTGCCTTTTTCGCCGCTTCAAGCGCCTTTGCGGGTGAAAATGTGCCCGACTTCAAAGCAGGCTGGGACGAACTGTGGCGCGAACTTATGATAGACATAACGCTAATAGGCATAGTCTTCGCCGCTATCACGCTCTATTTGTTGATAAGATATAGGCGCAGGCGCTCCGAAGAGGCAGGCAAGGGCCCGGTGCTAAGCCCGCTTGCCGCGTTTGGCTGGGTTTTAATACCGGTCTTCGTTTTCATGGCGGACGACTTTTTTCTTGCGGCCAAGAACTTCGAGTTATGGAACAGCTATAGAAAAGTTCCCGCTAATTCGTATGTCGTCGAGGTTGAGGGTTATATGTGGAGCTGGGACTTCAAACACCCGGACGGAACCATTGTTACCAACGAGCTTCGCGTGGCCGCCGGAAGGCCGGTGCACGTTAAGCTGAGAAGCCGCGACGTGGTGCACAGCTTCTTTATACCCGATTACCGCGTTAAATGGGACGCAGTGCCCGGTAAGGAGAATTACCTCTGGTTCTTACCAAAGGAGCCGGGCGAACACGTTATGACATGCACTGAGTTCTGCGGCGCGCTCCATTCAGGCATGTACGCAAAGATTATTGCCATGCCGCCGGCTGAGTTCGATAAGTGGCTTGCGGCAAATAAGGCAAAGGGAGGTACGCAATGAGCGATGTTACCGTTGCCGCAGTTGGGGGCGGCAGGTTTAGTTTGAAAGAGTGGATATTTACCACCGACCACAAGAGGGTGGCGGTGCTTTACCTTGTCGGGTCGTTCGCGGCCTTTCTGGTTGCCGGTATTATGGCCATACTGATGAGAACGGAACTCGCTTCCGTCGGCCCCACGGTTACGGCAAATCCGACGACCTACAACACGTGGCTTTACTTTCACGGCGCGGCAATGATACTTGGCTACCTTTTGCCGGCGCTTACCGGTTTTTTCGCCAATTACTACGTGCCGCTTATGATAGGTGCGAAAGACGTGGCGTTCCCGAGGGTTAACGCGCTTTCCGTGTGGCTTTACTGGGCCGGAGTGGTGCTTGCGCTTTTGACGTTTGTAATACCCGACCCGCCGGATATCATGTGGACGGGTTACCCGCCGTATTCGATAATAACGCCGGGTAATACAGCGCTATATACCTTCACCGTCCTTATCATGGGTTTTTCATCTATTGCCGGCGGCATAAACCTCCTGACGACGGTCATTCGCATGAGGGCGCCGGGGGTAACATGGAACAAGCTTAATATCTTCATCTGGTGCGTGATAGGCGCGTTTACCATACAGCTTGTCTTCGTGCCGGTTCTTGGCGTGTCGGTAACCATGCTTCTTCTTGACAAGTATTTAGGCATGAACTTCTTTAACGTAGTCGCAGGCGGTACTCCGCTTTTGTATGAAAACCTCTTCTGGTTCTATTCGCACCCGGCGGTGTACGTCATACTTCTGCCTGCGGTAGGCATTATATACGAGATAACGGCCACGTTTTCAAGAAACAGGATATTCAACTACAAGGGCGTGGTTTACGGCGGAATATGGGGCACGGTAATTTTAAGCGGCGTCGTCTGGGGGCACCACCTGTATGTCTCCGCCATACCGGACTGGCTTACGCTTGTGCTTACGTTTACAACGCTGATGATAAGCGTGCCTGTGGGATTGCTCGTTATCGGTCTTCTTGGCACGCTTTACAAGGGTTCGATTGAGTACAAAACGCCCATGTTGTACGCCGCGGGGTTCTTGTTCCTCTTTCTTATAGGCGGGCTTACCGGCATACCCAACGCCATGTCGTCAATTTACGTGCATATACACGGCACGTACTGGATACCCGGGCACTTCCATTACGTGATGGCCGTGTCGGCGTCAACCGGCGTCATCGGCGGCACGTATTACGTATTTCCTAAGCTTACCGGAAAGATGTATAACGAGACGCTCGGCAAGCTCGGTTTTATTCTCTTTTTTATAGGCGCAAATATCACGTTCTTTCTCACCATGTACATAGGCGTCGAGTACGGCATGCCGAGGCGCTACTACGACTATCAGCAGTTTCCGCAAATTGAAGGGCTTCAGCGTATTACCACATACGGCTCGTACATCATTCTGCTTGGCGCGGTGGTAATACTTATAAGCTGGGTGCACGGGCTTATCGCCGGTAAAAAAGCGCCGCTTAACCCGTGGGGGTCGAAGTCGCTTGAATGGACGCATACGCAGTCTCCGCCGCCTCCTGGCAACTTTACGGAAGATGTAAAGCTTCCAGATGACTGGGACCCTTACAATTACCGGAAGTAGTAGCGTGCAGGATACCATGCGGTCTTTTAAAAGCTTTTCAAGGAAGATATGATAAGGGCAGGTTTTATAAAGGCGTTTTTAACGGCGTTTATGCTCGTCGTAATCATCGCGGACGCGTCTTTTGCAGGCATACTCGACGACAAGGACTTCGGCTTGCTTGCCATGAAGGCCTCCGAGGACGCCGTTGGAAGAAAGGCCGGAGACTACGCCCTCTTTGATGAGGACGGCAAGCCGTTCATGTTTTCTGCGCTTTTGGGCGCTCCGCTTGTCGTGAGCTTTGTTTATACGTCGTGCGGCCATTCATGCCCGCTGGTTGTGTCGCATCTTTCAAAGGCGCTTAATTCGGCGGGCAATGACTTCGGCGTAAAGTTCAGGGCGCTTACAGTGGGCATTGACCCTAAAGACGATACACCGGAAAAGATGAAGGCGCTTGGCAAAAAACTCTCCGCTGACTCCGGCAAATGGCGCTTCGCCGTAGGCGCGCCTGCGTCGGTTGAACGTCTGGCGCGCGACATGGGCTTTTTCTACAGGAAAAGGGGAGACGACTACGACCACCTGAACATGGTTACGCTTCTAAGCGGCGAAGGCACTGTTTTAAAGCAGGTTTACGGGTCTGATTTAAAGGCGGAGGATATTTTGCCGTATATCAGCGGCGGCGGCGCCTTAACCGCTTTAAGCGTCAAAGGTCGCGTCAGCGCCGTTATCGAGCGGATAAAGCTTCTTTGCTACACATACGACGAAAAAACAGGCACGTACAAGCCTGATTATACGTTCATAGTGATGATGGTCTTTGGCGCGGTCATA
>SCQA01000253.1 GCA_004298725.1 bacterium | reverse complement strand
GGATATAAAAAGTTTATTTCAACCGCGCGGGCGCTTCGTTCTTACGACTTCGACCTCGCGCTGATTTTTCACGGCAACGAGCCGCAAGCCACGCCTTTGTGCTACCTCTCCGGCGCGCGTTTTATATTTAAACTGCCGAATTCAAGCGATTGGAATTTTCTTCTTTCAAACCGCGAACCGATAACAAAATGGAATGAACTGCGCCATGGCATAGAGGCAAGGCTAAAAACAGCCGCCCTTGCCGGCTGCAAAGCGGACGGGTTTAAAATGGACCTCTTTATTGAAAATAGCGACACGGGCGCGGCAAGCGATTTCCTTAAATCCGTTGGCGTTAATTCGGACGATTTTTTAATAGGCTTTCAGCCGGGCGCGTCCACCCTCAGCAGGCAATGGTTTCCCGACAGGTTCGTCTCTCTCGGCAAAAGGCTTATTGAAAAATACCCTTTCGTTAAAATACTTCTCACCGGCTCGCCCGATGAAAAGGCGCTATGCGAGGCGATAGCGAAGCGCATCGGCCCGTCAGCCGTTGTCTCAGCCGGAGCGGTAACGCTAAATCAGGGCGCGGCACTCATAAAAAAATTAAAATGCTTTATTACCGGCGACACCGGCCCCATGCACATTGCCTATGCGGTTGGCACTCCGGTAGTGGCCCTATACGCCGTCAGCGACCCGCAAAGAACAGGCCCGCTTCTCGACGCGCACAAACACCGCGTTATAAAAAAACCCCGCTACTGCGAGCCGTGCGCGAGCAAAAAATGCGAATACCAAAAATGCATGGAGGCGATAAGCGTGGATGAAGTATTGGGCGCCGTAACCGGCATTTCCGCTTTGCCGGACAACTCAATATGAAAATCGGCATCGTTTGGGAAAACGGCGTGTCTAAATGGATGTCGCAGATGTTTGAGCCGCTCTTATCCTTTCCGGATACCGAGGTGAACGTCTTCGTCGGCGAAAGAAACAAGTTCGACGTAAAAGACGTGCTTTTACCGAAAACACTGCTTACTCATAAAGAAGAAATCATGCTCGGCCTCGCCTCTCTACCGGCCTCCGCAAGGCGCGTGCTTGGCGCGCCGCATAAAAAGCTCGACTTTTACTACAACTCGCTGAACAAATATCTCGCGCCCTATGACATAATTGAATGCCACGACTCAAGTAGATCTTTATACACGCTTGCCGGGCTTAAAGGGCAAGGCAAAAAATTCAAGCTTGTCGTGAGCTACGCTGAAAATATTCCTTTCAGGCAGGCCTTTGACGACAAAACAAACTACATTAAGCATTCGACATACGCCGCGATAGACCACTTCATACCGTGGTGCGACACAATCAAACGAACCATGCTCCTTGAAGGCGTGCCTGAAGAAAAAATTACAACCGTCTATACCGGCGTTGATCTGAACCTTTTCAAGCCGGAAGCCAAAGACACCGGTCTCCTGCGTGAAATGTCCGTGCCGGAGAATGATTTTATAATCCTCTACATAGGCAAGCTTGCCTCATGGAAGGGCGTGCACCTTTTGCCGTACGCCGCAAAAGCGCTTTTGGCGAAAGGCCGGAAGGACTTTACCTTTCTAATTACCGGCAGAGGCGCTCAACTTGCCAACCTTAAAAAAATAATCGCCGAGGCCGGGGTGGAAAAGCACTTTAAATTCACCGGCTTTTTGCCATACACTGAAATAAGGCGATTTTACAACCTCGCGGACGCGTTCGTCTGCCCAAGCTACCCCACAATGACATGGCAAGAGCAGTTCGGCATGGTGCTTGTCGAGGCCATGGCGTGCGGAGTTCCGGTAATCGGCTCGGCATCCGGTTCGATACCGGAGGTAATCGGCTCTGCAGGGCTTACTTTTACGCCCGGCGAGTTTTTCGAGCTTACGGAAAAAATTATATTGCTTATGGACAACCAAGGTCTTAAAAAAGAGCTTGGCGAAAAAGGCAGAAAAAGGGCCTGCCTGCTTTTTGACGCATCTAAGAACGCCGCTAAGATTTATGACGTTTATAAAAAAGTCTTGCAAAAAATTGACTAATAATTTAGTTGGAGGCCGTTCTTTGCACATTGTATTTTATTACCCGAAAAAACTTCCGGTTAAAGAATACGGCGGCGTTGAAAGGGCGGTTGTATGGCTCATCAAAGGCCTCTCGGAGCTTGGCCATAAAATTACCTTCATCGGCCCTGAAGGTTCAAGCGTGGCGCGCGCTAAAAACGTCTTTGTGCCTTTTGTTGACGTCAAAGTACCGGCGCCTGACGCCATAAAAAAACTTATTCCGAAAGACTCCGACATAATACATTTTAATAACGATTCTTTATTTGAAAACAACTACGGCCTGCCGTCAATCGTCACGGTTTACGGCACGGTAAGCAACATGAAAGGGCTTGACGCCCGGTATTGCTTTATATCCGGCGCTCAGAAAAAATACTGGGGCGGCCAGGAGCAAAACCCGGTTGTGCATATAGGCCTTGACCAGAGCGAATACATTTACAGAAAGGAAAAAGACGACTACTTTCTTTTTCTCTCGCGCGTTGACTGGGACGTAAAAGGCGTTGACTGGGCAATTTCAGCCGCCAACAAAGCCGGAGTGCGGCTTATAATAGCCGGAAACGTCCACAATATAAAATTCGTCAACTCGTACTGGAGGGGGTACCTTAAAAAACAGCTCTCCGACAGGATACACTACGTCGGCCCTGTCGGCGGAGAATTAAAGGCCATGCTCCTTGCGAAGGCGCGCGCCCTTATCTTCCCCACGCGGTGGTGCGAGGCCTTCGGCATAGTTACCATTGAAGCGCTCGCAAGCGGCACACCCGTTATAACCACGCATAACGGCGCTATGCCTGAAATTATCGAGCACGCTAAAACCGGCTTTCTATGCAAAGACGTAAATGAAATGACCGTCGCCATAAAAAATATCGGCTCGTTGAAAGCCGAGGACTGCTTAGAGAGCGTCAATGAAAAATTCAACCACTTGCGCATGGCTAAGGATTACACAAAGCTTTACGTGAATTTGCTTGAACGGCAAAAATAAAAATGAAGATACTCGTCATAGGCACCCCAAAAAGGGATTTCCATATAGGGTTTGACACGTTCGTGCTCGGCCTTTCTAAAACCGGCATGGAATTCGACCATTACCCTGATATTGTGAAACAAAGCTACGGCCAGACCGGAACTTATCAAATGAAGTTCGAGGGAAGAGGCATCTCTTACCCTGCGTATCAGGAGGTCGTTCGCAACTTAAAAAGAAAAAAATACGGCCTGATTATAACGACCGTCGCGCGCGTTGACTACGGCGGCGGCAAACACGGCGTGCTTTCAACGGTGTCGCGCTCGCTCAAGTATTCGCTTCAGTCCAACAAACACAAAATGGGCGGCACGCTTGTGCTTGACTGGATAAAACAGGGCTTGAAACTTCCGCCTTTTGCCGTGCTTGACGACCTTGACGAGCCGTTTATCCATCCGGTTGACTACGGGCTTCTTCTTCATTCGGCCATGTACTTCAAGCGCGAGCTTCCTTTTAACAGGTTCATGGCATTCAGGCTGTTTAAGTTCCATCTGACTAACGAAGAACTTATGACCCTTGCATTGAAACTCCGGCCAGTGTGGACGGGTTACGACCCCGATTCCATTTCAGTTTGTACGCCGATGGACGGCTTAACGCCGTACCATGAACGCGACATCGACATTACGTTTCTCGGAAGCACGTACGCCAGTTACCAGCGCAGGCTTTTACTGCCTCTGCTTGACAAGCTTGCGGAAAAATACAAGGTGGTATCCCCTAAAAACGGCAGGCTTACCAAGGCCGAATTCTACAGCACGCTTAAGCGCTCTAAAATATGCGTAAGCCCCGAAGGGCGCGGATGGGACGCGCCTAAGCATTACGAACTGCCGCTATTTGGCGGCCTGCTTTTTTTAAACCGCCCCACCATTGAAATCAAGGCGGGCTTCAAAGATGCGGAAAACTGCGTTTTTGTCGACAATCTTTTCAGAGATTTCGACTCGCTTAGCCGGCATTATCTTTCAAATATTGCCCGGAGCGCGGTAATAGCGCAAAAAGGCCATGAACTTGCAAAAAACGAACTTGACTGCGGTAGTCTTGCCCGTTACGTCGTTAATTCGTTAAAAGAGGTTGTCTGACCGATGGCAATTAAAAAAATAGTCGTTCTCGACACGGGCAAAGAATGGGGCGGCGGCACAAACAGCTTAATCGAGCTTTTAAAACGCGTTGATAAAAGGCTTTTTTCTTTTACAGCCGTGTTTTACGCCAACTACAAACATGGCGCAAACTCCGACATAAAAACAGAGCTTGAAAAACTCGGCGTTAAATTCATTTGCCTTGCCCGGCCAAAAGCAACAAAACCGGCAAAGGCAAAAAAAGAACTTATGCGCGCAATACTCAGCCTCAGCCCGGGCCTTAAAAAAAAGTTCCTCTTCAATCAAGACTTCAAAGAACGGATTATGCCGCTTTCCAAACTCATAGCCGAAACACTCGACGCGGAAAAAGCCGCTCTTCTTTACATGAACAACCAGCCGTCATCCAACCTTGAAGGTTTTTTCGCGGCAAAGGCCGCCGGCGTTGCCTGCGTTCAGCACGCAAGGGTTGAAATAACGCCGACGCCTTTTGAAGCAAAAACAGTGAACGAGAACGCGGCAAAGGTGATATGCGTATCAAACGGCGTGCTTGAATCGCTCGTAAAGGGCGGCGTTTCACGCGCTCTTTGCACGGTGGTGCATAACGGAATTGACCCGTCATTAAAGCCGCTACGCGACGCGATTGACATAAGAAAAAAATACTCCATACCCGATGACGCCTTTCTTATCGGCACCGCAGGCTCTCTTATAAAGAGAAAGCGCGTAGGACTGCTTCTTGAGGCCATGTCAGGGCTTAAAAAAGACACCGGCGCGTATTGCCTGATAGCGGGCGAAGGGCCGGAAGAAGGAAACCTTAAAAAAATGGCCGTATCTCTTGGCCTTGCCAAGCGCGTAATATTCACCGGTTTTTCAACCGACGCAATTTCGCTGATAAACGCGATGGATGTTTTTGTGCTCGCGTCTGAAACAGAGGGCCTGCCAAGGGTTATACTTGAGGCCATGCTCATGTCAAAACCGTGCGTTGCCTTTGGCATTACCGGCCCAACGGAGCTGATTACGAACAACGTAACCGGGATGGTGCTTGAACGCCAAAACTCCGGCGCGCTTTTAGCCGCGCTGATAAAGCTTAAACAAAACCCCGCGATCGGAAAACAAATGGGCACATCAGCGCGGGCAAGGGTTACTCTCGAATTTTCAATAGACAAATACGTTGAAGGCGTAACAAAAGTCCTTTGCGGAGCAACCTCTTGATATATGCGTTTTTAGCCCTTCTTACTTACCCTGTTGTCCGCCTGCTTTCACTGCTAAAGCCGAAAAGCGGTAGGAAGGCATTTCTCGTCTTTCAAACGGCCAAAATAGGCGATATGATATGCACTACGCCTGTATTTCGTGAAATTAAAAAGGCGCACCCTAACGCCAAACTTGGCGTTGTAATAAATCCGGTTGCAACTGCGGTGCTTAAATACAACCCGCGTATTGACGAAATTATCGAACTGCCTCCGGGCGGGCTTAAAGGGCTTTTCAAAAAACTTGCCTTTGCCCGCTTGCTTTATAAAAAAGGCTACACTGACGCGCTTATACTTTTGCCAAACGCCGCGAACATTCTTTCAGCGTACTGGGCCGCAATACCGAAAAGAGTTTGCATATACCCGGAATCCGCCGGAGGAACGCTTAAAAGCCTTATGCGCCTTAATACCGCTACCGTGCCGCATGGCGAGAAAACTTCGCTTGAGACGTATTTGAAAGCTCTCGGCCAATTCAGCATACAGAGCCGTTCAATTGACAAAGAAGTTTATTCCGCGCCGGAAGCGGAAAATAAAGCTACAGCCTTTTTAGCCGGCAAGGGTCCGTTTATAGGCATAATACCGTCAACCGCGAACGCTCTGAAGAATTGGGGCGAGGAAAATTTTGTCGCGCTTTCAAAAAGACTCTTGCAAGAAACCAACGCTACAGTGGTATTTGCCGGAGCCAAAGAAGACGGCGAAATCTCCGCAGGGCTTACGGCCTTATACGGCAAAGAGCGCGTTTTAAATGCCTGCGGAAGTTTCTCCTTAGCCGAAGCTCCGGCGCTTATAAAAAAGCTCTCGCTCGCCATAGGCGTCGACACCGGGCTTATATACATGGCAGACGCGCTTGACGTGCCGGTTGTTGACATTGCCGGGCCTTGCGACATGAAAAACCAGCGGCCTATGGGCAAAAATAGTTTTATAGTGCAAAAAAAAGAGCTTGTATGCGTGCCTTGCTCGCATACGTTTCAAACCCCTTATAAATGCAGGTACAACCACAGAAAATGCGTAACGGGCATAACCGTTGATGAAGTATTTGCCTGCGCGCTAAAAGCTCTACGACACTGATAAAGGTGGCTTAGGAAAATGTCTCTGCTTTCTAAAATAGACTCTTACAACGGGAACTATTCGCTTTCACGCGTGCTTATACCGTTATTTTTATTTCTTCAGCCCTTTAACGGCCTTTCCACTTTTAAAGACGCGTTCTTCATAGCCGTGTTAGCGCTTCTTATCGCCAAACTCAGTTGCGCCCGTCACAATTTTGAATTTAAAGAAAGAACCTTGCTTGCGCTTTGCGCGCTCTTTAGCGTTGCGCTTTTAAGTTCTGTTTTAAGCCCGTACCCGGCTGACAGCCTTGATACGCTCAGAAAAAACCTCTTTTATGAGGCGGTATTGTACCTTGCAATAGTCGCCAACTACAAATCCTTCGATGATTTAAAGCCTGTTTTTCTTTCCATGATACTGAGCTTTTTTACACTCAGCCTTTTAATAGTGGCCGTTAACGACCGCGCCGTGCTTATGAACTGGCTCTCCCACAAAGACGCTCCTTTCATGGGTGGTTATTCCACCTTTGCCTCATTTTACTTGCCGCTTAGCGCCGGCTATATCATCTTTTCAAACCACAGTTGGAAGGTGAAAGCGCCCATGACCCTGCTCGTGATTTTGGGTTTTGTGCTTACCGTACTTAACAACCACAGAACACAACTTGCCGCGGTTGTCATATCGCTTGCGCTAATAACGCTTATGTCAAAAAAATGGAAGGCGCTGATTACCGGCCTTGCTCTTTTAGTAATTGTCGCGGGCTGGTTCGCGCTGACAAAACCGGAGGCCTTAATCAGACACAAGACGCTTCTTACGCCTCAAAACCTTCTCGTAAAGGACACATCAGGCTTGAATGACAGGGATTCCATCTGGCTTGGCGCATGGGAGATGATAAAGGAAAGGCCCACGCTCGGCTACGGCTACGGATGGAAAAAGATGGCGCTCGTTACAAGGGACTTCGGCTTTTTAAACAGATGGGACAAAAACGGCAGAACATACCTCTACTTCAACGAAGCCGGTTACGGCAAGGCAAACCCGCATAGCCTTACGCTTCAAATACTTTTTGAAATCGGCTTTGTCGGATTTACAGCTTTTATTCTCTTCTGGCTCAGCGTGGTTTCAAAAATAGTGGCTCTGTATAAAAAACCTTTGCCATCACTTGAAGGCAGTGTGGGCGCGCTCTTTCTCAAATGCGCCGTGCCGGGCATACTCGCGTCATACGCCATACTTAACCTTACAAACGGCTACTGGCATGAATCATACGGCAATCTCATGTTTACGCTTGCCGCTATATGTTCCGTGCTTTACAAAAACGCTGGTGAAAACAAATGATACCCGCGTTGCAGAGCGTTCTTTTCATACGGCGTGATAACATCGGCGACCTTATCTGCACCACGCCCGCCATTCGGGCGGTGAGGCTTAAACACCCAAGCGCCATGCTCGCCGTGCTTGTCAACACGTATAACGCCGGCGCCGTAGCCGGCAACCCGGACATTGACAAAATATACGTCTATGAAAAAGAAAAACACGCATCCGGCAAAAGCAGGCTCGGCGTATTTTTCTCAAACCTGCAAGTAATACGAAGCATCAGAAAAGAACGCTTCAGCGTTGCCGTCGCGTGTTCATACGGCT
>SCQA01000252.1 GCA_004298725.1 bacterium | reverse complement strand
AAAGATAAAAAGATAATCCCATACGAAATGCGCAAGCATAACAAGCTGTGAAAAGAAAAACAATTTAAACGATATCGCCGCTAAAACAAACGCCGAGGCCATAACCGCAACCAAGATTTTATTGCCCCTGATAAAATCCGTCAGGTTTCCGTCGCAAGCTAAGTTGAAGACGCCTTTGCCCCATGACGAAAAAATCCGGTTCAACCCAAGCACGTAAAAATATAAAAAAGAGAATACGAAGAAGAGCACGAAAGCGTGAGTATGCCTAACAAACCACATAGGTGGATATACATGATATAACAACCAATGAAGTCCGCCGGGAGGGCCTAACATCAAAAGCCCGAAGAGCAGAAGCAGTAATGCCCAAACACGCTTAAGCTCATGCTCTCCCGCCAAAAGACCAAGTATGCCTACGCACCAAACGAGCAGACCCAAATAAATATACGCCTCTGAAGAACGCCCCCATCCTTTCATGTCAGGCCATCTAATATGCTCGTTGCCGTCAGGGGATATCATCTGAATAAAATCCGATACCGTTGAAAATGTGCCGGTATGTTTTATGAAATGATACGGCATGTTTATGCCTGCCACCCTTTTCAGCTCAGGCCCGCCTTCGTGTTGCAGCGGGCCGTCAGTTTCACCTGCCGGGTCCAACATTCTTGCCGGAAAAATATAATCGTTCTTTTCAAGCATCAAAACGATATTAGGCGCCGCCATCATGGAAATGATAAAAAAGGCCGCTACAAACTTTAAAAAGAATTGCCTGGACTTGAAGACACCTTTAAGAAGGTCGAGGCGAAAGATAGCCAACGCAACGGTAAAGAAAAGTATAAAAACCAATACGCCGCTGAAGAAATAAGACTGATAATTTAAACCTATCAACACCACGGCAAAAAGGTAGTTATGCCAGCGGTAATCTTTATAATACGCGATACGTAAAAACAGGTGCGCGATAAACGGAACCCACATGAACTGATTTAAAATAGCGTCCTGCCTAAATGAGCCTAAAAAGAACGATGAAAAAACAAGTATGGGTATCAACGTAAGCCTAACAAACAGATTTATCGCAAACGGACGGAGGCAGACGTATGCGCCAAAGGACATGATAAGCGTCTGAACTACCCTGTTCCAATTGAAAAGAATGACAATATCGTTCGTAAAAAAATGGCCAATGTAAATCGTAAGCAGGGCCGTAGGCTCGAAGAGCCTCAACTGGCCGAGGAGCGGGTAAAACGGCTCTCCGCCGTGGCTGAAAGGGTTCCAGAAAGGGAAATGCCCGTTAATTATATTCTCGGCAAAAAACTGGAAGACCGGATAGTTCCAAGCAAGGTTGTCATGTACCAGCGTAGTTTTGCCGGCGAGAAACAAGCGGAGAAGATACGCCAGCACTGCCAGCGCCGCAACTCCGGCCACAGCTTCCGTAGTACGTGAACGCGCTTCAAAAAAACCCAAGAAATTATTTTTATTTTTCATGTGTGAGGAGGGATTAACGCATTTTGCTTTTGAAGAAGATTTTTTCAAAACAATACGACACGGCAACGCTTAATCATTTTGAAAGCTTACCAAACCATGTACGAAAAATCTACTTATGAGTAAGCCTCAAAAATAAAAAATTCCAAATTAAACAATTTCTATTTTTCCTATTATGTCGTAATCCTCCGCACCGATTACAGTAACATCGGTTATATCCCCGGGTTTTACATTACCGGAAGTTATAAGCAAAACGCCGTCAACATCCGGGGCTTGCGAATACGCCCTCCCTTTCAAAATATAACCGTCATCAGACGAGGACGATTCAATTATCGCCCGTATGCGATGGCCGATGAGCGCCTCGTTCTTTTCAAGGGAAATAACCCTCTGAGCCTGCATAAGCGCGTCAAGCCTTGCCGACTTTACCGCTTTCGACACCTGTTTTTTCATGTCATGCGCGGGCGTGTCCTTTTCACGGGAATACGCAAAAACTCCAAGCCTGTCAAAACGAATGTCCTCTGCAAACGACAAAAGCTCGGTGAACTCCGCGTCCGTCTCGCCCGGAAAACCAACGATAAGAGACGTTCTGATTATAACGCCGGGCACCGTGGCTCTAAGCTTATGTATCATAGCCTCCACGCCCGCCCTTGTGTAGCGCCTGTTCATATCGCGCAGTACCCGTTGGTTTATATGCTGAAGCGGAAGGTCAACATACGGCAGGACTTTCTCTTCGTTGCTCATTATGGAGATAACGTCATCGGTGACTCTGCCCGGGTAAAGGTACAGCAGGCGTATCCACTCCAACCCTTTAACGCGAATCAAACCGCGAAGAAGCCCGCTTAGGTTGCCGCCTGTGTCAGCGCCGTATGAAGTGGTGTCCTGCGCTATAAGGTTTATTTCTTTCACGCCTTCGGCAGTCAAAGAAGCGGCCTCTTTAACAACCGATTCAAGCGGCCTGCTTCTAAACTCGCCCCGTATGGCCGGTATGGCGCAGTAAGTGCAGTGGTTGGAGCAACCCTCGGCCACCTTCAAGTAGGCGTAATAAGACGGCGTTGACAAGACCCTCGGCGTATCGTAGTCATGCACGTACTTTGGAATGCCGACGAGAAGCCTCTCGTTGAAATCGTCTTTAATCGCCTCGCCTATTTTATGGTACTCGCCGGTGCCGATAAAGCAGTCCACCTCCGGCAGTTCCTTTATAAGCTCGTCTTTATAGCGCTGAGCAAGGCATCCGGTTACAATAAGTTTCTTGCAACTGCCTGTTTTTTTATGCTCCGCCACGGCGAGTATGGCGTCAATGGATTCTTCCCGCGCATCGTTTATAAAACCGCACGTGTTTACTATAATTACGTCGGAAGCGGCCTCGTCGCTCGTCAGCTCGCAGTCGGCCGCTTTTAAAATGCCCATCATAACTTCAGAGTCAACAAGGTTTTTTGAGCACCCGAGGCTGACCATACATATTTTTTTACGCGTTTGCTTGAACATGGCTTTATATTTTACTTTGATTGGGGCTGTAAAGCAATAACTTGCGTATTAAGGTAACGTCAAGTATTTCGTGTCATAAGGAAAAGGCTAACGGTTCATTGTTTTTGTGTGTAACGCAACGGCGAGGCGGTCGCCTCGCCGTTGCACCGCCAATTCATGATTACAACAAGAGAGGCTACACCGCCTTGCACTACAAGATTCATGTCAACGCTTGGTTTTACCAACGTATTAAATTGACAAAGCAAGTTGAAATGTTATGATTTATAAATTCTGCCAATGACATGATGAACAGACAATCACAGACAATCATCGAAGATTGTCAAATTAACGTCCCACTAACAATCATGAAATGCCATCAGGTTAAAGCTCCTGCCGTCACTATAATACAGACAAAAACTTTTGCGGCGCTTTATAAACTTCACGCCATTACATTCTCAAACAACACAATACAGTGACCCCTTACATATTTCTCATAAGCTTAATACTCTTTGCCGCCTGCTTTACCGCTCACGTTATTGTATGGCGCGTACGTTACCCTAAAAACAGGCCGAAGGCGCTCTTTTTGACGTTCGCTGTCGCGCCTGCCGTTATTCCTGTTTTTTTTTACGCCGTCTACCTGCCCTTCATCGCGCCCATAACAGGCGGAGCGCCATATTTCACCGTCTATGAATTCCTCAGCGTTTACCTTTTACATTACTCCATTTCGCTTGCGTACATACTGAGCTATCCGGCGATTGAAGCCGTTTCTCCTACGCTTGCCATATCCCTTCTTGTCGGCAAAGCGGGCGCGGACGGTCTTGAATATGACGACATCTTACTGACTTTCGGCGACGATTTTCTGCTTAAACCGCGCATTCAAGACTTGCTTGACGCGGGCCTTGCAGAGAAAACCGGAAATTATATAAGCATTACAAACCGCGGCAAGAGATTAGCATGGTGCTTCATTCAAATCAGACGGCTTTTAGGGCTTCCGGCGGGAAAAGGTTGACATGTAAAATCCGTTGAGACAAATTAAAAACCCGTCTCTACCCGATTAAATTATTTCTGAGAGTTTAAAAATATGACACATTTTACAGCTTTTTTAATTTTTCTCGCGCTTACTCCGGCCTTTATATTCGCCTTGCACTGCGTAATAATACGCTTTTTAAGGCTTTTTAATCTGAGGCCAACGGAACAACTGACTGTTCTGGCCTGCGCCGTAATAGGCCATCTGCCTATAGGCGCGCTACTGTGGGTTGTTCATATACGCCACGTCTATACGCAGGCCGGCGGCATTTACACGGTAATATACGCGCTTCTCGTTTATAACGCGCTTGCGTACAGCTATTTTCATGTATTCAACATGAGCGACACGGCGCGGCGCATCCGCATACTTTATGAAATATACACGGTTAACAAAATAAAGGTCCATGCCCTTACGGCACGATACGGCGCAAAGGAAATGCTCGACAACAGGCTTGAAAGGCTTTTGGCGACACGCCAAATTAAGCTTATTGGTAACAGGTATGTCCTTGACAAAAAGTTGATACACGACATATCCCTGCTGATAGCGTGGCTTGGCAGGCTTCTCGGTATTCCTTACCCTGAGGCAAAACATCGCGCGGCGGACACGAAGCAAGCAAAAACAGCTTCTGATGTAAAGCCTCAATGAATGAAAATCACACGCAATGGAATTGCAAAAAAACGGCAGAGTGGCTATATAATAGAACCACCCTGCCGTTTGAAGCATCCGTGAAGTACGCTTAACCCTTACTGCACGGCTTGATTTATCTTGCCGTTGGCATGTACAAGCGCGTTGTTGTTGGTAATACGCGCCGCGACTGTCTTTAACTCGAAAAAGCCGCCGTTAAGCGTCATTGTTCCGCCCACCCACGATACGTTTGTTGACTTTGAATACCCTCCTGTTTTGAGTTTTTCAAGCGTATTCACCACCTCACCAGGATTATCCGTAAGGTATGCCTGCGCCGCAGTATAAGCGTTCTTAGCGTCCGAATTAATTTCCGTTATATACGCCCTTGTTCTGTACTTGGAGAACTGCGGTATGGCAATAGCCGCAAGTATGGCTATAATTGCCACAACTATAAGCAGTTCAACGAGCGTAAAGCCTTTTTCCGAACCCCTCAATTTAACCACTCTTAGACATTTTTCCATCATTCCTCCTTTTAATATTTTTTTACTTACAAACACTAATTTACGTAAATACAACATATGGTTAATTATATAAGCAATAAACATGCCTTTATAAACCAAATACTACATAATTAGTTATGTTATTTAATTGCATTATTTAATAATCGGGTTGACTATTTTTGTCAGTGGATTACAATTTTTGACAAAAAAAAGCTGAGGGGAGCGTTGCTCCCCTCAGCTTTTATACAAACATTTACAGATTGAATTGTGCGAAGTTATTAGTTAGATGCCTGATTTATCTTGCCGTTGGCGTGGATTATCGTGTTGTTCTTGGCCAAACCTGAAACTGTGGAGTTAAGCCTAATAGTGCCGCCGGTAAGCGTCATATTGGCCTGCCTTACAGTTACGTTGGGAGACTTCGCATAACCGCCTAATTGAAGAGCAACAAGATCGCCTACCGTATTAGCAGGGCGATCAGTCAAGTACGCCTGAGCCGCTGTATAAGCGTTCTTGGCATCAGAGTTAACTTCTGTGATATAGGCTCTCATTCTGTACTTGGAGAACTGCGGTATGGCTATTGCCGCAA
>SCQA01000251.1 GCA_004298725.1 bacterium | reverse complement strand
GGGAGAGGGTAGGGTGAGGGGTAAAGGTGAGGAAAATACAGGTAACGGTTATCGGAAAAGACATCTCAGAATTGATACCCGATACCTTTTGACTGCGGAAAATAATTAATCAGAGGTTCCTTAAGATTATGAAAAAATACGACGTGCTTATTATCGGTTCCGGCCCGGCCGGAGAGAAGGCCGCCATACAGGCCTCAAAGCTGAATAAAAAGGTTGCCGTTATAGAACGGCAGGCGTATGTGGGCGGGGCAGGGCTTCATACCGGCACGCTTCCGAGTAAGACGCTCCGTGAAACCGCGCTTTACCTTGCCGGACTTAAACAAAGGGCGGTATTCGGTTTTCAGGTTACGCTTGCGAGGGATGTCAAGCTTTCAGAGCTGATGCACAGGAAAACAGAAGTAACAAGAAAACAGATGGAGGCAGTAATTGACAAGTTTAACAGAAATAACATTGAAATAATATACGGCACGGCGTCTTTTACCGGCGTTAATACTCTGCTTATTCGCGGCGCTGAAGGCCGTGAGGAAGAATATTCCGGCGAGTTTATCTTCATCGCGTCAGGTTCAAGGCCGTCGCGCCCGGCGGACATTCCGTTTGACAGCGAGCATATTCACGATAGCGATACCATCATCGCTCTTGACCGTATACCCGAAACGCTCGCCATACTCGGCGGCGGCGTCATAGGGTGCGAGTACGCCTGTATATTCGCCGCGCTTGGCGTTAAAGTAACCCTGATTGAAAAGAAGCAGAGGCTTTTCCCCTTTGCCGATGAAGAGGTGGTTACAAGCCTTATGTATTGGATGCGCCACTGCGGCGTTACCATCAGGCTTAACGAGGAAGTTGCTGGCATAACCGTGGAAGGGCAGGGAAGGGTGGCTACGCGCCTTAAAAGCGGCAAGGTTATTATGTCTGAAAAACTTCTTTATACAATGGGCAGGCAAGGCAATACCGACATGCTTAACTTGAATTCCATCGGGCTTAAGGCAGTGGAAAGGGGGTTTATAACGGTAAACGCGAGCTTCCAGACTTCAGTTGCCAATATATACGCCATAGGCGACGTAATCGGGTTTCCGTCGCTTGCGTCCACGTCAATGGAGCAGGGAAGGCGGGCTGTCTGCCACGCGTTTCAAAAGGAAGGGCAGACGTGCGCTTACACGGCGCACATGCCGTACGGTGTTTACACCATACCTGAAATTTCAATGGTAGGCGAAAATGAAGAGTCGCTTATGAAAAAAGGCATACCGTATGAGACGGGTTGCGCGTATTTTAACGATGTCGCGCGGGGGCAGATTATCGGCGATACTCATGGCATGTTGAAGCTCATATTTCATAGGCAGACGAGAGACCTTCTTGGAGTTCATATCGTAGGCGAAAAGGCGTCGGAGCTTATTCACATAGGGCAGGCTGTTCTTAACTTCGGCGGCACGGTGGATTATTTTAAAGACGTGGTCTTCAACTACCCGACGCTCTCCGACGCTTACAAAGAGGCCGCGCTTAACGGGCTTAACAAACTTTAAAATCGTAAAAAGGAGGAATCAAGATGAACGTTCATGTTATTTTTTATAGCATGTACGGCCATGTGTGGCGCATGGCCGAGGCTGTCGCCGAAGGGGCAAAGGAGGTAAAGGGGGCCAACGTCAAGCTTTTTCAGGTGCCGGAAACCTTGCCGGACGACGTTCTCAAAAAAATGAACGCCTTCGAGGCGAAAAAACAGTTCGCGCACGTGAGCGTGGCCACGGTTGACGACCTTAGCTCCGCTGACGCTATAATCTTCGGCACGCCTACGCGTTTCGGAAATATGTGCGCCCAGATGAAGAGTTTTATTGACGCTACAGGCGGCCTGTGGATGAAAGGCGCTCTTATAGGCAAGGTTGGAAGCGTATTCGCGTCCACCGCCACGCAACACGGCGGGCAGGAGTCCACAATACTCAGTTTTCACATCACGCTTTTGCATCAGGGCATGGTAATTGTCGGCTTGCCTTATTCCGAAGCAAGGCAGATGAACATAAGCGAGGTAAGCGGCGGAAGCCCTTACGGCGCGACTACCATAGCCGGAGGCGACGGTTCGCGCTTGCCAAGCGAGAATGAATTGCAGATGGCGCGCTTTCAGGGCAGGCACGTGGCAGGCATTGCAAAAAAGCTTTCTGCTGTTTGATAAGTAAAACCTGTTTAAAGGCTGTATAAAAGAAGCTTCCTTCTACTGCGGCGCTTTTTCTAACAGTGCGAGGCCACGGTAAGCTGATACCGGTATTCCTTTTCACATCATATCCTCTCCCCAAAGGGGAAAGGATATGATAACTTCCCCCTTTTTCAATGTGGGACAGAGGGGCTTATTTTTACTATTTTCAATTTTTCTTTTGCGCGTTCAATTCTTAAATTGAACCAATGAGTTTGTCTGTGCTTGAAAGGCGTCTGTAAAAGATATAAACTGCTTTATATTTTCAAAATAACATCGTTAGCATTGCAAACACGAACCGGCAATGGTAAAACTGATTCAAGCATATGTTAGATAACTACATTACTGAAGTAAAAGGCCGGGTTGATTCCGAAAAAGACATAAGCGTCGCGGTACGGAATGATCTTGTCCGCCTTGCCGAGGCGAGGTTGTCGGATAGTTTTGAGCGTTATCACTGGAACGCCAACATCCACGGAATAATCATCCGGCTGTATACTAATTCGGCGCACCTGTACGCCTTTTGGGCTGAAAATTGGTATCCGGCTCCGCGCACGCATACGGTGCTTCCTCACGCCGTGATGTACGCGGTAACAGGCGTTAACGGGCGCGAGCCAAAGGCTCATTACAACCACGAAACAAAGACCGCGGTATTCATAAATACCGAGTATTACGGCCAGTGCAAGAGCTGGGCGCTTGGCATGGCCGCCGACATACTTGAAACCCAGCACAACGTCCACTCTATTCACGGCTCCTGCGCCATAGTCGGCGGTAAAGGCGTGCTTATAATAGCGCCTACGGGCACGGGAAAGTCCACCCACACGTGGGGCCTTATGCAACTGCCGGACGGAAAGATTCATTCCGACGACTGGGTATTTCTTCAATATAAAAAAGGCCTTGCCATGGCTGATATTTCAGAGCGCAAGTTTTACCTTCGCACGGACATGGTAAAGAGCTTTCCGGTTATGGAAGAGATGCTTAAAAAGTGCAAGTGCGAAAACGTGGAGGGCGGCGACTTTACAGCGTTCGCAAACTCAAGGGCCATTCTCGACCCTGAGTGGATAGCCGGGCCGGACAAGTTCGTTGAAAAGGCCGTTATCAAGGCCGTGATACTGCTTAGACGCGACAAAGACTCTCCGGCGGAAGTTAAATTGAACGCAATTGACGCGATAAAAATACTTCAGGAAGGCAAGTATCAGGTGCTTGCCGGAGCGGGCGGCAAGACGGGCGAGTTCAAGACCGAGTCGTATTATAATCCGTACCTGCTCATCAGAAGAACGGAGCTTCAAAACGGCTTCTTTACCGAGCTTTTTGAATCAGCCTCGTGCCATATTTTAAATACCGGAATTGAAAGCGTAGAGCAAACTCAGGTTCGGATACGGCAAATAGCGGCAAAGGCGTAACGCAAAGGATACTATGAATAGAATAGTTCAATTGGTCATTTTGCTCTGCCTTTTTCTTGGCGGTTGTGTGTTTGTGAATTTGCCGTTTCAAGAGCCTTTGACCGAAAAAACAATAGGCGGCAGAGGCGCAAACAAGATACTTGTCATAAGCGTATCCGGCCTTATAACGGACGACGACAAAAAAGGCGGCTTAGGCATTACTGAAAAGCCCAACATGGCGGCGCAGTTTAAGGAAGAGCTTGAGCTTGCAGGCAAAGACGACGATATACGGGCTATAATTTTAAAGATAAACACTCCGGGCGGCTCCGTTACCACGTGCGACGTTATGCACCACGAGCTTGTCAACTTCAAAAAGAGTCACAGGCATATACCGGTGGTTGCGGAGCTTATGGACACGGCCGCTTCCGGCGGCTATTACATAGCCGTAGGCGCGGACAAGATAATAGCCCACCCCACCACTATTACCGGCTCAATAGGCGTTATAGCGTATAATATCAACGCCACAGGGCTTATGGAGAAGGTCGGCATTGTGAATCAAACCATAAAGTCCGGCGATAAAAAGGACATCGGCAGTCCTTTAAAACAGATGAGCGACGACGAAAGGAAGATTCTTCAGTCGGTTATTGACTCGATGTACGAGAGGTTTTTAACAGTTATAACGGAAGGCCGGGCGGATTTGACTGGTATGGACCCTGTTGCGCTTAAAAAAATAGCCGATGGCAGAATATATACGGCGGAGCAGGCGCTTAAGCTGAAGCTCATTGATAAAACAGGCTATATGGACGACGCCGTTGAATACGTCAAAGGGCTTGCCGGAATAAAAGAGGCGAGACTGATTACATACGCGCCTGAGAGGTCTTACAAAAATAATATTTATTCCCTTGCCGGAGAGCAGGCGAAAATAAACTTGATTAATATTGACGGCTCGGCGCTTACCGGAAAGTTCGGCATGAGCTTTATGTATCTCTGGATGCCGTAGGTAGCAGTTAGTTAAAAGATAATTCCTCCAAAGCGTCTCCTTTGGCGGCGCTAACAGTTTGCGGAAAAATCCAAAAATTAGGCAGATTGCTCAAAAAGTTCCAGTTGCAAGGCGTCGAGACGTAAGTAACGAGGCGTAGTTTTTTTCTACGCCGCAGTTATGAGCGGCGAAGACAACGCCGCAGATGGGACTTTTTCAGCAATCTGCCAATCAAACCTGAATGTGCATACCTCTGCCTAAGAACTACAAAGGACTTATAGCGGCGCGCGAGGCGATAATAGTCATATTTCTCTACGCCGCGGTTATGTGCGTTATGTACGGCCCGGTTGTCTTTTCCGGCAAGAGCCTCATGCCGCCGCTCTACCAGCCGCACGGCATCGTGCCGGAGGGCGTCTATGCCCGTGAAGGTCGTTTGCCTGCAAGCACTTTTAACGTAGACCTTGCCACTCCGGCGTATTACGAATTTCCGACAAACAAACTTGTCGGGGATATGTATAAAAATCTGACTATTCCTTTATGGAATCCGTATCAGGCCGGAGGAACCCCGCTTGCGGCGCAGTATTCAACGCGCGCGTTTTTTCCGTATCAGATAATCGAGGACATAAGCCCGGTGGGGTGGTGGGATTTTTTCATGCTTGGCAGGCTTTTGTTTGCCGGGTTTTTTACTTACTTGTTTTTAAGGTATAACGGTAAGAACGGGCTTGGCCTTTTAGCTTCCTTCGCGGGCGGACTCTTTTATATGTTTTCCGGAGTCTTTACGTGGTTTATAAGCCTTGAGCAGTTTACAAACACGGCAATGACACTGCCGCTTGTCATGCTCGGCGTTGACGCGCTTGCAAAGAGAGGCGGCAGTCTTCGCTCGCAATCAAGGGCCGTCGCGTTTTGCTCCGTTTGTGTTTCGTTACTCCTCCTTGCGGGCCAGCCGGAAGTCGCGCTTTACGCCACGCTGTTGGCCTTTGTTTATTTTATTTACGCGGAGCTTTCTTTTAACGGCTCGTCCGGTATTTTAAGGCGTTTTCTGAAATTTCCCGTTGCTTACGCGCTGGGGCTTGGGCTTTCGGCGTTTTTGCTTATTCCGTTTCTTGAGCTTGTCGGCCTCAGCTTTCATATCCATCCGCTTGGCGGGAGGATAGGCGCGCAAGGCCTTGT
>SCQA01000250.1 GCA_004298725.1 bacterium | reverse complement strand
TGAAACCTCTGCGCGCTACAATCTGCGCGTTGTCGCGCATCTGTCTGCCCGTGAGGTTAATAAACACGTCTTCGAGCGACGGCCTTTTAAGGCTTACGGAAACTATGCCGGCGCCAAGCGCCTCAAAGAGCTTTGGTATGAACTTCTCGCCTGACTCCGCGGCAAGTGAAAGCCCTATGTCAAGGCCAAGGCTTCTCGGCTTTATACCAAGCTTCGACTCTATCACTTTCGCGGCGTTTTCGTCGTCAGTTGTTTTTATGTAGATGGTGTCGCCTTTTAAAGAGCTCTTTAACTCTTCAGGGCTTGCCAGCGCTATTATCTTGCCGTTGTCTATAATGGCGATTCTGCCGCATATTTCCGCCTCGTCCATGTAATGCGTCGTCATGAAGACGGTATTGCCGACGGTCTTTTTAAGCTGTTTTATAAACTCCCATACGTGGCTTCTTGTCTGCGGGTCAAGCCCAAGCGTAGGCTCGTCAAGAAAAAGAACCTTCGGCCTGTGAAGAAGCCCTCTTGCTATTTCAAGCCGCCTCTTCATGCCGCCGGAGAAGATCTTTACAAGGCTACCGCGCCTGTCGCTAAGCCCCACCACTTCAAGTATTTCATCAATACGCGAGTCCATCAGCTTCTTTTCCATATTGTAAAGACAGCAATGGAACTTTAAATTCTCATACGCGGTAAGCTCGTTGTCGAGCGTGTATTCCTGAAACACAAGGCCGATGGATGAACGCACCTTTTGAGGTTCTCTCTCGCAATCAAAGCCGTTAACAAAGGCCGAGCCGGAATCAAAACCCAACAGCGTGCAGAGTATATTTATCGTCGTCGTCTTGCCAGCTCCGTTAGGCCCCAAAAAACCGAATATCTCGCCCTCGTCCACGCTGAAAGAGACTCCCCTTACGGCCTCGAGCCCGTTGTACCTCTTTATAAGATTTTCAACGCTGATTATCGGCATTTACCTTGTATCCATTTTTAAAACCCGCATATCGCAAACAAGTAGCCAAGTCAAGGCTTCGCGCCCTGAATTGCCAAGGAAAAACTAAATGTCGAACCTTTGCCCGGGGCGCTCTTTACGTTCATCTTTCCGCCGTGCGCCTGTATTATGTGTTTGACTATGGCAAGGCCGAGGCCGGTGCCGCCAAGCTCCCTGCTTCTGGCCTTGTCAACCCTGTAAAATCTTTCAAATATTCTCGGAATATCCTCTTCCGGTATGCCTAAGCCGGTGTCAGACACGTCAACGCGGACTGTGTTATTGGCCTTATGCGCGCTTATGCTCACCAAGCCGCCGACTTGCGTGTACTTTATCGCGTTATCAAGAAGGTTTACCACAACCTGCTCAAGCCTGTCTCTGTCGCCGATGACTTTAGAAAGCGAATCCGGCACTTCAGCTGAAATGGTAATGCCTTTGTCCTTTGCCTGCTTGCCGAAACCTTTTACCGTCGTATGTATAAGCTCGCGTATGTCAAGCGGAGCCGGATGCATGGACAACTGATGAGACTCGAGTTTTGACAGAACAAGAAGATCGTCAATCAAACGCGCCATGCGCGTGGCGTGCCTGTCTATTATCCTCAAAAATTCCTTTAGCGTAGCCTTTTCTTCCACCGCGCCGTCAAGAAGCGTTTCCGAGTAGCCTTTTATGCTCGCAAGCGGAGTCCGCAGTTCATGGGAAACATTAGCAACAAAATCCTTTTTTATCGTCTCAACCCTTTTTTCCTCGGTAATATCCTGCAAAAACACAAGCACCGCCTGCCCTGCTTCGCCGAGAGCCACAAGGCGCGCCTTGAAAACCCTGCCTGTTTCGCTTATTTCTATATCGTCGCAGGGCGGCGTTACAGGAGGCGCAAACGCGGCGGATACGGCTTTAAGCAGTGTTGCGTTTCCTATAACCTCGGATATCGGCTTGCCCTCAACCCCTCCGGCCACGGGAAAAGCCTTGAGAAAAAACGGGTTCGCGTAGAGCGCCTTGCCGTTTTTATCAACGGCGAGAACGCCCGTGTGCATCTCCCTTGCTATGGCCTCGACTATTATATCTTTTCCCATATTCATTCAATAAACCTGTACCCTACGCCGCGAACCGTCTCGATGTATTTGCCGGCGGTTCCAAGCTTGGCGCGAAGACGCCTTATGTGCGTGTCAACCGTTCTCTGTATTACGAAACAATCATGGCCCCAAACCCTGTCAAGCAGAGTGTCTCTTGAGCTTACCCTGCCCCTTGTGCCAAGAAGCTCGGCAAGCAGTTTAAATTCCGTTGAAGAGAGCGTTACGTCCGCGCCCTTTACGCTGACCCTGTGCCTTGCCGCGTCAAGGGTAAGCTCGTTAAATGTAATAACTTTATCGGAAGGATGTTCCGTCGCGCCCTCCGTCCTTTTAAGAACCGCTTTAACCCTTAATATAAGCTCGCGCGGACTGAAAGGCTTGGTTATGTAATCTTCCGCGCCAAGTTCAAGGCCCACGATTCTGTCAACCTCCTCGCCCTTGGCAGTGAGCATTATTACGGGAATAGCACATAGTTTAGGGTTTGCCTTGAGCTTTTTAAGAACTTCCGTACCCTCCATGTCGGGAAGCATTATATCAAGCAGTATAAGGTCGGGCCTTTTTGACGCGGCTGAAACAAGAGCCTCCGGCCCGTCATGCGCAAGAAGCACGATAAAACCCGCCTTTTTAAGGCTGTAGTCGAGAAGGTTTAATATGTCTATTTCATCGTCAACTACGAGTATCTTCGCGCTCATATGCGTTTGAACGTCAACCTCCGGTTTTTTGCTGAGCCGTCAAATCAGAACCAAAAACTTCGTCGCTGAGAAGCTCGCGAACCTTTTTTTCTATGTCGTCTCTTACCGAATCCATAAAGTCGCGCGGCATGCCGATTGGGTCTCTTATACGCCAGTCGAAGGTTTTGCCTTTAAACCCGGGCGGAACAAGGCGCGCCGCGTCCGGGCCGGCGAGAGTAACCACGATATCCGCCCAGCTCATCATCTCGCGCGTCAGTTGTTTTGACGACTGGCCGGATATGTCAACGCCTATGTCCTTCATGGCGTCAATCGTGTCGGCGCAGACTATGCCCATTGCCGAAACGCCGGCGCTTCTTATTTCCACGCGCCCCTTGCCGTACTCGCGCGCGAACCCCTCTGCCATGGGACTTCTACAGGTGTTGCCGATGCAAATAAAGAGTATCTTTTTTATCGTACTCATAATTATATTTTTCCTTGATGCAGATTATAATGATACGCCCAACCGCAACCGACCGGGAATAAACTTAACAATTACCCCGTAATTCCATCTTGTTTTTATAGGTTCTAACGCCTGCTACCGCCGTATTCACCTCCTTCGGCGTGGTTATGAACTTACCGCATTACATCTACCAAACTCCTGTCATCATATAGTCGTGCATGGCGTTGGCGGCCCTTCTGCCGTCGCCCATGGCAAGTATGACCGTCGCGCCTCCGCGGACTATGTCGCCGCCGGAAAAGACTCCTTTTTTGCTCGTCTTTGCCGTATCCTGATCAACCGTAATGTTGCCCCACTTATTCACCTTTAT
This sequence comes from bacterium, assembly GCA_004298725.1. Taxonomy (GTDB): domain Bacteria; phylum Desulfobacterota; class GWC2-55-46; order GWC2-55-46; family GWC2-55-46; genus SCQA01. The sequence goes on along the minus strand of SCQA01000250.1, from coordinate 1,992 downwards.
ATCCGGCGTAGTCTGCGGTATAAGCGGGTTCGCGCCGTTGCCTATGGCGATTATGGCCACGTCGGTTTCAATAACGAACTCGGAGCCTTTTACCTCAACCGGCCTTCTCCTGCCGGACTCGTCCGGCTCGCTAAGTTCCATCTTCACGCACTCGACGCCCTGCAACCTGCCGTCTTTGTCGCCTATGAACTTCTTAGGCGCGGTTAAAAACTTAAACTTAAGCCCTTCCTGCTCGCCGTGGTGTATCTCCTCGGTCCTTGCCGGAAGCTCCTCTCTGCCTCTGCGGTAAACTATGGTGACTTCCTCCGGACATAGGCGTATGGCCGTGCGCGCGGAGTCCATGGCCGTATTGCCGCCGCCGAAAACGGTTATTTTTCTGCCGCGTATAACGGGCGTGTCGTACTCGGGAAACTGATACGCCTTCATTAAATTTACTCTCGTAAGATATTCATTCGCGCTATACACGCCCGAAAGGTTTTCTCCGGGTATATTCATGAAATTAGGAAGCCCGGCGCCTGAGCCTACAAAGACCGCGCCGTATCCGTTAGAAAGAAGTTCGTCTATCGTCTCAAGCTTGCCTACCACCGAGTTAAGGCGCACTTCAACGCCCATGCGCTGAAGGAATTCAACCTCGGACTGGACAATCTTCTTGGGAAGCCTGAATTCCGGTATGCCGTACATTAAAACGCCGCCCGCCGTATGAAGCGCCTCGAAGACAGTTACCTTATGCCCCTTCTTGACAAGGTCGCTTGCCACGGTCAGCCCGGCAGGCCCGGCGCCTACCACGGCGGCCTTCTTGCCAGTCCACTTCGGTATCTCAGGAAGCTGGGCTTCGCCGTGCTCCCTCTCGTAGTCAGCGGCAAACCTTTCAAGCCTGCCTATGGAAACGGCTTCGCCCTTCTTGCCTACAACGCAAACCTTTTCGCACTGGTCTTCCTGCGGGCACACCCTGCCGCATACCGCCGGAAGGCCGTTTGTTTCTTTAATCTTCCTTGCGGCGTCAACGAACTTGCCCTCCGCAACAAGCCTTACAAACCACGGTATGTTTATGTTAACCGGGCATCCGCCCACGCAAAGCGGCTTTTTGCACTGTATGCACCTCTGGGCCTCAATCATGGCCTGCTCTGGAGTATAACCGAGCGGCACTTCAAAAAAGTTTTTTATCCGCTCAAGAGGCGGCTGTTCCGGCATGACGGCTCTGCCTGTTTTTTTAGGCTTGTTGTCGTTCGGTTCCATTATCTATCGCACCTCTCGTCGCATTTAGAGCCTTCGTGGTAAGTGAACTCTTCCATGGCGAGTTTTTCTTCTTTCATGTAGCTTCTGTTTCTAAGCACAAGCTCGTCAAAGTCAACCTCGTGGCCGTTGAACTCCGGGCCGTCAACGCACACGAACTGGTTCTTCCCCCCGATAGTCACCCTGCACGCCCCGCACATTCCGGTGCCGTCGACCATTATCGGATTGAGGCTTACAACCGTCGATATCTTATACGGCCTTGTTACGTTGCTTACGGCCCGCATCATCGGCACAGGGCCAATGCCCACCACACAGCCGATCTTCATGCCTTCGTCAATAAAGTTTTGAAGCACCTGCGTTACAAAGCCGTGGTGGCCGTAACTGCCGTCGTCGGTAGTGACATATAGCTTGTCGCTTGCCTCTTTCATCTCTTTTTCAAGTATTAAAAGGCTCTTGGTCCTTGCGCCTATTATGGATATTACCTTGTTGCCGGCCTTTTTCATCGCCACTGCTATAGGAAGCACCGGAGCAACCCCTATGCCGCCGCCCACGCACACCACCGTGCCGAAGTTCTCAATGTGCGTAGGTTTGCCGAGCGGGCCGACCACGTCAAGTATGGAATCGCCTTTTCCCATATCCCCGAGTATTGCGGTTGACTTGCCTACTTCCTGAACTATTATGGTTATCGTGCCTTCTTTATCGTCGGAATCAACAATGGTAAGCGGTATTCTTTCGCCGTGCTCGTTCATTCTAAGCACC
>SCQA01000249.1 GCA_004298725.1 bacterium | reverse complement strand
CCGCATTCTATCAGGTGCTCGTATTCTTCCATTTCCTCAATGGTGCATTTACCGGTTTGCAGGTCGTCGACGCTTTGAAATCGTTGAACCCTCGCGCTTTCTATGTTGCCGTAAGGCATAGGGTGGCGTATAACCACAACCTTATGCCCGGCGTTTGTCAGTTGTTTCGCTATCAGCAGAGTTACACCGCTTTTGCCGCAACCGGTTCTTACGGCGCAGACGGATATTACCGGCTTGGCTGATTTAAGCATGGTCTTTTCAGCGCCGAGCAAAACAAAGTCTGCCCCGAGCGCGGCGCAAAGCGACGCCCTTTCCATTACGTAGTCATGCGAGACGTCGCTGTACGAAAAAATTACTTCGTCTATGCGGGCGCTCTTAATCAGGTTTTCAAGGTCGTCTTCAGGGTATATGGGTATGCCCTTGGGGTAGAAGTGTCCGGCAAGAGAGGCCGGGTACGTCCGCTTTTCAATAAATGGAATCTGTGCGGCTGTGAACGCCACAACCTCGCAGTCCGGGTTATTTCTATAACAAAGGTTAAAGTTGTGGAAATCACGGCCTGCCGCGCCCATTATCAAGATGCGTTTAATCTTCATGTTGTCGTTGCCGGTGGTCATAGTGTTTAAATGTTGTTACGTTTTGAAAGCCGTTATTTGCCGCTACCGGCCTGCGCCACCCGGTCAGCGCCAAGGAGCAAGTATTTGCCGCGTGTTTCCATTGGCTTAAGGTAATCGTACTCCTTAAGCTCTGGAAGTTTGGAGACTTGAGTTATTACAAAGAGTCTTCCGCGTTTGGCCAGTTCCTTGATGTCGCAGGCATTGGATTTTTCTATTTTAACGACTCTCGAGCCGGCGTAAAACGCAAGCGATGGTCTGTTAATTTCATACGAGGCGATAACGCCGGTATCCGCGCCGAGCGAGGTTTTGGCGGATGACGCGAGCAGGTAAAGGTCTTGTTGCATATGCGCGTTTATCGGAGGCACGGCGTAAAGCCTTAGAACTACAAGCATGGCAATCATAGCCGCTGATACTCCGGCAATTGCCGTAAGAGGCCTTTCGAGCGAGGCAAGAAAAAAAAGAAATACGGCAAGAAAGGCCGTGGCGCAGGCATAAAATACGCTTGGCGGAAGAGCGACTTCGCTCTTTATGGAAATTGACGGCAATATGAAAAGAGCAATTGAAAATACGGCTGAGAGCGCAAGGACGATGTAAAGCCCTTTTAGGCGCTCTTTGGCGCGTTCTTTTTCTATAAGGTCATAAAGAAAAAGTCCGGCAAGAATTGCCGACGCGGGCATGAGCGGAAATATATAGTTGGGAAGCTTAGTTGAAGAAATTGAGAAAAAGACAAGCACGAACATGAACCAAATTGCTGAAAAGAGGTAAAGCCCTCCGGTTTTTTCTCTGTATTCGGCAAGCCCTTTCCATAATGCCTGAGGCAGAAACGCGACCCACGGAAAAAACGCCACGGCAAGCACGCCAAGATAATAATAAGGCGGGCCTCCGTGGCTCGATATAACCTCGGTGTAGCGTTTGAAGTGGTGTTTAATTACAAAGGCGTTGATAAAGTCCCATCCGTTCACATATGTTTCAACCGCGAACCACGGCGCGGCAATTATGAAGAAGAGCGCGACATGCAGGGGCTTTAAAAATTTTTTGGCCTCTTTAAGCCTGCCTGATGCCAGCAGGTATAGAAAAGATATTGTTAAGGGAAAGAGCAGGCCTATCGCGCCCTTTGTAAGCGTAGCAAGCGCGGAGGCGGCCCAAAAAGCCAACGGCCACTTTTTTTCATCGTTTTCAAGCCCTATGTAAAAAGAAAAGAGCGAAGCGGTTATGAAAAACGCGAGCGTCATGTCGGTTACTGCGGAGTGCGAATAGACAAAGTACTCGATATTCAAAAGAAGCGCAATCGCGCCAAGGAACGCGGTTTTGTCGTTTCTTACGCGTCTTAGAAAGAAAAATGTCATGATTACAAGAAGCGCTCCGAAAGCGCCGGACACGGCGCGCGCGCTTGCCTCGCTAACGCCGCCAAGCTTGTAGGAAGCGGACATAAGCCAATAAAAGAGTATGGGTTTGTCGTAGCGCGGCTCGTAGTTGTAGGTAGGCGTAATGTAGTCGCCTGTTTCGACCATCTCGCGCGTTGCTTCGGAAAATACCGCTTCGTCCACGTCAAAGAGGAAGAAACCTCCTGATTTAAAAAACGACATTGACACGGTAAGTATTACAAGCGCGGCGAAGAGCCAGCGTTTTTTGTCTTTCAGCGGGTTTGCCGCGAGCCAGCCGATAAAGAGGCCGAGTAGCGCTCCGGCAACCACGTCCGACGGATAATGCGAACCAAGATACACCCGCGCAACGCCTACGAGGACTGCTGTGAGATATAAAAGCGGTTTAAAACGCGGCGAGTGCCTTCCGAGCGCGTAGGCAACGGCAAAACTTATTGTTGTATGGCCGGACGGCATTGAGTTTAATTTGCCGGTGAAATCAAATAGCGACGGGTTTTCAAGAAGTTTAAGCGTCAAGCCTTTTGCGCCGATAAGCGACGGCCTTGGCCGCTCTATGGCGGTTTTAAGTATTTGAACGAATACGCCGCCTGCCGCGGCTGAGAAGAAGGCGTCAAGGAAAGCGATCCTAAGGCGGTCTTTTTTCAGAGCAATGCCTATAAGCCAGACAGCGGCGCATAACGCGAAGAGGAACGAGCCGTTTCCAAGGAAGTTGAAAATTTTGAATATAAACGTGGCAAGCGTCGCCTGAGGCGCTTTACCCGCTATTGAATCAAGCGTGAAGGACGCCAAAAAAATAATTGCGCCGGAAATAACCGCGGTTGCGGCTCTGCCGTTATCGGATGTTTTCAAGCAAGCGCCCCCTCGAATATGTCAAGCGCTTTTGCCATCTCGCGTTCTTTCACCGCGAGGGGCGGCATAAGGCGGGCAATATTTTTATCAATGCCGCATTCCACTATGATAAGCCCGTTGTTAAGGCAACGTTTTATTGTTTTACTCAGCCGTTTGGCGTCGCTTTGTCCGTCCGTTCCGGCGAACTCTATGCCTATCATAAGGCCAAGCCCGCGCACGTCCCATAAAAACGGATATCTTTTCTGCATGTGCTTAACGCGGGCTACGGCGTATTTGCCGACGTTTTCCGCGTTTTTGATTAGTTTTTGTTTTTCAATGGTTTCAATGGTAGCGATAGCCGCGGCGCAGGATACCGGGTTGCCGCCAAATGTGGTGCCGTGCGCGCCTTTGGGCCATCTTTTCATTATGGCGGACGTCGCTCCGACGGCGCTGAGAGGAAAGCCGGAGGCTATGCCTTTTGCAAGCGTGATTATGTCCGGCTTTATTCCAAAGTGCTCCGAGGCGAACCATCTGCCGGTTCTGCCGAAGCCGGTTTGAACTTCGTCGGCTACAAAAAGTATTCCTTCTTTTTCACAGAGCGCCTTAAGTTTTAGCATGTAGTCAAGCGGCGGCACAATGTAGCCGCCTTCGCCGAGCACCGGTTCGATGACGACGCACGCTACTTCTTCCGGCAGTATATGATGCCTCAGTATGCGTTTTTCAAGGTACGTTAAGCAGTCTGTTCGGCAGATGTCTCTTGTTTTGCCCATGGGACAGCGCGCGCAGTACGGGTAAGGGGCGTGGTAAATCGAAGGTAAGAGCGGATGATAGCCTTTTCTGTACCGTGCTGAAGACGTTGTAAGGGAAAGAGCGCCAAGCGACCTTCCGTGAAAGCCTCCGGTAAAACCGATTATGCCCTGCCTTCCGGTGGCGTAACGCGCAAGTTTAATCGCGCCTTCAACGGCTTCCGCGCCGGAGTTTGAAAAAAAGAACATGTCAATGTCGCCCGGCATGATAGTCGAAAGTTTTTCGGCAAGGTTAGCTTCGCTTTCATAGTAAAAGATACAGCCGGAATGTATGAATTTTTCCATTTGCTCTTTGGCGGCCTTGACCACGGCCGGAGGGGCGTGGCCCGCGTTTGTAACGGCAAGGCCGGAGGCGAAGTCCATGTAGGTTTTGTTGTCATGGCCCTCGATGTAAATGCCGCGCGCTTTTTTGGCCACGATGCCAGTATGAAAAGCGAGCGCCGGCGCGAGGTGGCGCTTGGCTTTAGTTATTGTATTATTTTTCATTTAGGACCTGTCTGGCGGCATGTTGGCCATTGGCGACATGTTGGCTATTGGAGTCATCGGGGCGCGGGCTTCAGTCTTGGTCAATGGGCGCGGCCTCGCAAAGCATGGTGTCGTAAACCGCGAGGCGGCCGCATTTCTTGCATTGGTATTCGAGCTTGTCAACCATTGACACGCAAACGTGCCTTGCGTCGCTTATGGTTTTGCCGCAAAATTCACAGGTGAACGGAATTGCGCCGGAGTTCGGGTGGCAAAGGTGCCCCGCGCCGCTTGCCGGGGTTTCGCACGTCGGGCATGTGAAGGTTTTAACGTAGTTTGTCATGTCAAGCGCTCCTGTGTTTTCGATTAGCAGGTTGTTCCAATGCCTATTTGAAAAGTTCGGCTCTCAGCGTTGAAAGCTTTAAAACGTGCTCTTTTTCCTGTTCAATTATGTTGTCAAGTATTGCCCTGTCTTTTTCGTGTATCATGCTTGCAAGCTCATAGTAGAATAAGAGAGAGTCTTTTTCCATTTGAATGGCGAAGTTCAGAGCGTCTTTTTCGTTTTCAATGTTTTTGCCGAATTTAGCGCCTTGGTCCGGGCTTGTGAATACTTCCGTGTCCGCAAGGGCGCGCAGATACAGGGGCGCGTCTGTTTCGTTTACGTCAATAGGGCTTGTGGAGCTGTCGCCAGAGAGCCTGACAAGCGCTGAAAACGACTTTACGTGGTTTGTTTCTTCATCGGCAAGGTGTTTAAAGAGTTCTTTCAGTCTGGTTGTCTTGGCGGCCTTGCAGGCGTCTGTATAGAATTTGAAGCCGTTCTCTTCTATGCGAAGGGCCATTTCAAGTATCTCAGCGCCTGTAAAGTGTACCGGGTCCATTTTTGTCTCCTTTTCATTCAAGCGTATGGCGTCTATTGCGTTTAACCGCACGGATTATATCATCTGATAACGCGATTTGTAAAATGCTTTTATGAAGTCAGCGGATAGTGGCGAGCGATTAGCGGCAGATTAAGCCTTACTAACCCCTAACCGCCAAATACCAATCACTGCCTTACGAATCTATCTGCGCTTTTTGAAGAACTCCGCTAAAGTCCCTGTAAATGACCTTCCATTTGGTGAACATATCAAGCGCGCCGCCTCTTCCTCCGGCCTCTTTGCGTCCAATGCCGCTTTTTTTATCGCCGCCGAACGGTAGTTGAATTTCCGCGCCTATTGTTGGCGCGTTTATATAAACTATGCCGGCTTCAAGGTCGCGTTCAGCAATCGCGGCGTGGTTTGCGTCCCGCGTGTAAATCGCCGATGAAAGGCCGTACTCGCTGTCATTGGCTATCGCAATGGCGTCTTCAAGCTCAGTTGCTTTGATAACGCACGCAACAGGCCCAAAAATTTCTTCTCTTGCTATGCGCATCTTTTGCTTTACTTCCGAAAATACGGTCGGCTCCACGAAAAAGCCTTTCTTAAAAGCGCCGCTACTTAGCCGGCTTCCGCCAAGCCTTAGGGCCGCCCCTTCTTTTTTTCCGATTTCAATGTAATCAAGCACCCGCAGTATCTGCGTTTCGTTTATAAGAGGGCCCATGTCCGTTAAAGGAGAAAGCCCGTTGCCAACAGTGAGTTTTTTAGCCCGTGCAATGAACTTTTCAAGAAATTCGTCGTGGACTTTTTCATGGACAATAAACCTGCTCGCGGCCGTGCACCTTTGTCCGGCGGTGCCGAACGCCCCCCAAAGAGCGCCTTCCACGGCAAGATCTATTCTTGCGTCGTCCATGATTATGATCGGGTTTTTGCCGCCCATTTCGCAAGATATTTCCTTGCCGGCCGATGAGCGCATTTTTATGAGTTTTTCGCCGACCGCGGTTGAGCCGGTAAACGACACGCCGTCAACGCCGGGATGTCCAACAAGGTATTCGCCTGCGCCTTCGCCGGAACCGTGAACGATATTCAGCACGCCTTCGGGTACGCCCGCCTCGGTTATCAGGTCAACAAGTTTTGAGGCGCATACGGGCGTGTAGCTTGAAGGCTTGAATACGACGGTGTTGCCGCTTATAAGCGCCGGAAATATCTTCCACGCTGGTATGGCGATAGGAAAGTTCCACGGCGTTATAAGCGCGAAGACGCCGACAGGCACGCGCACTGACTTGCAGTCTTTGTTTAAAAGCTCCGAGGCGACGGTTTCGCCGCAAAGCCGCCTGCCTTCGCCGGCCATGTAGTATGCCATGTCAACGGCTTCCTCAACGTCACCGAGGCCTTCTTTCAAGATTTTGCCCATCTCCCGGGTGACAAGCCTGCCGAGTTCGTCCTTATGTTTTTTTATGAGTTCGGCGGCCCTGAAAAGTATTTCGCCGCGTTTTGGCGGGGGCACAAGCCGCCAGTTTTGAAAGGCTTTTTTTGCGGCTTTTACGGCGTTGTCAATGTCAATTTTGCCGGACGCGGGCGCTATGCCGACAACGTCCGATGTGTCAGCCGGGTTGAAGCTTTCAAGTGTTTTGCCGGAGACAGAGTCAACCCGTTTACCGGCTATGAGGTTTTTTATTGTGAAGGTTTCCGGCATTTCGCGCCTCGTATTGTTAAGTAGAATATATCAGAGGAAGCAGGCCGGCGCAATAGGGGCGATTGGTAAAAAAGCCGCAAAAGCTCCGCCTTGGGATGGAGATTTTGCGGCTTTTACATGTCTGGAGCGGGCGAAGGGAATCGAACCCTCGTATAAAGCTTGGGAAGCTTTCATTCTACCACTGAATTACGCCCGCGATGGCCGATTAACTAAATTGCGCTGAAGGATACGGCGGCGTTAAATGTATTCTTCGCATTTCCGATTATAAAATGAGCCTCACTGAAAGCGCGAGTGAAAATTTTCAGCAGTCAGTTAGAAAATACCTGATATTAAATTAGTAGTCAAGGGTTACTTTGGAAATTTGCCGGTTTGACTGCTCATGGCGCCAATTCAGGTGGAAAGTGGCTTTACTTTTTCTCCGCCTTCCATTCAAAACTTAATTGATGTATCATAACGCCATGACAGGTAATCGCTTTGGCGCTCGCAGGCTTCTTCCTTTATTCTTGATTCCAATCGGTTTAGCGGTTTATTTGTACGCCCTGCGCGCCCCGTTTGTATATGACGACAGGATGTATATAACCGACAATTTGCAGATAAAAAACCTCTGGAACTTCGCAAACCTGTCCGGCACACGCTACTTGGGTTTTTTGAGCTTTGCCCTGAATTACCGTTTTTCCGGCCTTACGCCTTTTGATTTTCATCTTGTAAACGTCGTTATTCATATTGTCAATTCATACCTTGTTTTCGAGCTTGTCAACTGCCTTTTTGACGCGCTTTCCTTGAAAGGGTTCATAGTGCCTTCCAAGAATAATAAGCCGCACCTCAGCGCCGCCGCGGGTTTTGGGGTAGCGCTTGTATTTCTCGTGCACCCGATTCAGACGCAGGCCGTAACGTATGTTACTCAGCGTTTTACGTCCCTTGCGGTCTTGTTTTACCTTGCTTCGATTGTCTTTTACGTAAAGGCGCGTTTACGAGCCGCTTCCGGAGGCAGTGGCTACGGAGGCGCTTGGGGTTTGGTGATGTACGCCGCGTCTATAATATCGGCAGTGTTTGCCATGAAGACAAAGGAAATAAGCTTTACTCTGCCCTTCGCGATTACCATGTGCGAGGTAATGTTTTTTAGCGCAGGTAGCGGCGGACACAAGCGTTTTATCCGTCTTATTCCGTTTTATTTTTTACTGCTGATAATTCCGCTTACCCTTTTAGCGCAAGGCGCGGCGCAGTACGGCTCTTCAATTGACGATATAACCGACGAGCTTAGAAAGCTTCAGCTCAGTGAGGCCTCGGAGCTTAGCAGGGTCGAGTATTTTCTTACGGAGTTCAGCGTTATCGTAACGTATATACGGCTTCTTTTCGCGCCAATCGGCCAGAGCATTGATTATTACTACCCGTTTTCAAAATCTTTTTTCGAGGTTCGCGTGTATTTGCCGTTTTTCGCGCTCTTGGCGCTGTTGCTTTCCGCGCTTTACGTTCTCAGGCGTTCTTATGCCTCTAAAAATTCTTTTGGCGCGCTTTATTCATTTGGAATTTTCTGGTTCTTTTTAACGCTTTCAGTGGAGTCGTCCGTTATTCCCATTCAGGACGCGATATTCGAACACAGGGTTTATTTGCCGTCGGTAGGTTTTATAACGGCGTTTGCCGGAGTTGTTTTTTACGCATCAAGCAAAGCGCTTCAGTGGCTTGGTAGGCTTGTAAATCCGGTTGCGGTTGGAGCCGTTTTTCTTGTTCTCGCGGCCTTGCCGCTTTCCGTAGCCGCTTTCGAGCGCAATTTTATTTGGACTGACGAGTTTCTTCTTTTAGGAGACGCTATCGCTAAAAACCCGCTAAAGGCGCGCCTGTACTATGCCAGAGGGATTGTTAACATCTACGCTGAAATGAATAGGCC
>SCQA01000248.1 GCA_004298725.1 bacterium | reverse complement strand
TTGCCATTTCTTTGGGTTTTACTTCCGTCAGCCTCGGCCCGCGTATTTTAAGGGCGGAAACCGCGGTAGTGGCTGGCGTTGCGATTACGATGTATGAGCTTGGCGCTTTGGATTGACTGATTTGCGCGCCTTCTTTGCGCGTAAACCCGGCCGCAAGCACACACGCTGATAAATTAAAAGCCGCAACCTTCCATATTCATGGCCATGGTTGCCGCTTATTTGAAAAGCATAAAGAGAGAGCGATATTAACGCCATAAGGAAAAGAGGAAGGGTCTTAAAGGACGAATTATAAAAAGGCTCCGGGTGGAACTCCCACACCCCCACACGCGATCCGCTCATGAAAGAGCGTCCTACGGCCTGGAGATTCACCGTGTTTCCAGAATCTCCAACATTAGTGTAGCACGAACTATGAAAGACGGCGACGCAAAAAAGACTTGACAGAAAACATAATATAGGATAAAAAAGGTCTTAATAATCTCAAGGTGGGTGAAATGTTCAGATTGAGTAAGGCGGCGGAGTATGCGGCAAGGGGGCTTTTGCATCTCTCAGGCAACACGGATAGAGACGTTTCAGTTGAGGAGATAGCAAAGGCGCGTTCTGTTCCAGTTCCGTACCTTGCCAAGCTTTTTCAACTGCTCGCTCGCAAGGGTTTTGTGCGGTCGCAAAGGGGTGCGGACGGCGGTTTCTCGCTTGCGAGAAGCCCGCGCGAGATAACCCTGCTTGAGATAATCGAGGCCGTTGAAGGTCCGATATTCTTAAACGATTGCCTGATACACAAAGGCTTTTGTCCGATGGATGAAGCTTGCCCCATACACGACGTATGGAAGAAGGGGCAGGAGATGTTTCTTGGGCATCTGCGCGGAACCACGCTTGAGGCGCTTGTTAGCGCGGCGGCGGTTAAGGAAAAAAAGCCGCGATCTAATTTAAAGCCTGCATCCGGCGCATCGTTTTTGAGGCGGAAGTCGTCCGTTAAGCGCTGAATTGCGCGTATTGTTTGGCGTGTTGAAAGAGATGGATTTGCACGCGCCGAGTTTTGGGCATTCGCCTAATGCGGGCGGTCTTTTATTGTTTATTAGCGTAAGCTGAACCTGAGCTTTATGTAATTGCAATGGCCGGTTAATCTTTTTTCTTAGCGTATTTTTGTTTTAAATTGTAATTTGAAGCCGCGTTTAAGCGCGGCTTCGCGGCGCAACAGCAATGGCAACGTGTCGTGAGTTAGGCAAATAAAGCCCCTGCGGCTATTTGTATTGCGCCTAAATTAGATTAGTAAGGTCTTATTAGTCTTGTATTTGCGGTCAGTCTTTTTTTAAGGAAGGGCTGATTTGTTCTAATTTAGCGTGACGGGGCACAGGATTGTCATTGGCGGGGTTTTAATCCTCAATAGAAACATTCGAGGAGGACTCTGTAAATAACCATCTAAGTTACTGAATTTACGCTAAAAGAACTTGTGAGCGGCATACACATGCAGAGTAACCTCTCTGCCCTATGCCTTGCCGCAACCAATATCAGCCTGAATTAATCAGAGATGCCTTAGTCTTGTATTGCGCGCCATGTCGGGCATTTTTAAATCGTATCGCCGGCTGATTGCTTAGTAAGGCGTGGAGCGTTTTTTTTAATTTTTTCACGCGATGCGGCGAAACGGAAGAAACTATGTAAATTAAAGATACGGGGGAAGCCGAAGAGCAAATTACACCTATATTTGTCTGTGTGTAGCGTCGCGTACTAAGGGGAAGTCCGTTCCGGCGGTTATATTTCTTGGAAAGCTTCGTTTAACCGCGTTTTTACAATCTTCCCCGCTGGGGGTTATTATGGAATAGCCGATAATTAAGGTCTGTTTACTGCTTTTTACTCAGCAAACGATAATTTTTACGATAGAGCTTTAGCGAAGGAACTTCAAGGAGGTTTTTCGATGAATGAACACGCGAATGAACATGAACTAAGTTGGCATATAAGCTATTGGCCGCTTCTTGTCAGCGTCGGGGCGCTATTTCTTGCCCCGTTGTCGTTCATCTTTCATTTTGTCTATCACAACACGCTCATGTCGGCTCTGTCCTTGGGTATCGGCGTGCCTCTTACGCTTATTTCAATAATCGGGTGGGTAAGGGAAGGCATAGAGGACAAGCACGGTTACAGCGCCGGGCATAGCGTATGGGCCATGCCGCTCTTTATCGTCGCGGAGGCGCTTTTTTTTGCCGGTTTCTTTGTCGCCTACTGGGTGCTGAGGCTTACAGCGAAGTCGTGGCCTCCGGCCGGCACTCCGCACATGGAATACGCTATACCCGTTTTAATGACGATAATACTCGTCGCCTCAAGCGTTACCATTCACTTCGCCGAGCGGTGCCTTGAAAAAGAAGTCGAGGACAGAAGCGGTTTTAAGACGTGGCTTATAGTAACGCTTATTCTCGGCGCGATATTCGTCGCGTTGTCGGCTTACGAGTGGTCGGCGCTTATAAGCGGCGGTTTCGGGGCCTCGACAAACGTTTACTCAACGGCGTTTTACTCTATAACCGGCCTCCATGCG
>SCQA01000247.1 GCA_004298725.1 bacterium | reverse complement strand
GAAAAGAATAACGATGGTTTTTCGGTTACTCCGCCGTCATACAGAATGGACATACGGCTTGAGGCGGAGCTTATGGAAGAAGCGGCAAGGATTATCGGCTACGATAATATTCCCGCAGTGCTTCCGTTGGCGCCTCTGTCTGAGGTTATACGGCCTGTTAGCCAGCGCGTTAAACGGCGCTTAAGCGAGGCGCTTACTTCAGCAGGTTTCTTTGAGGCTGTTAATTACAGCTTTGTTTCACCCGATGCCTTCGCCCTTGCGAGCGGCAACGATAAGGCCGGAGTAACCGTGCTTAACCCGCTTACAACGGAGCAGTCCGTGATGAGGGGGTCGCTCCTGCCTTCACTTTTATCAAACTTGCGTTATAATATATTCCAGAAAAATGACGACGTCAGGCTTTTTGAAATTGGCCCTGTTTTTTTCGCCGATATCAACGGCAAACTTCCTGACGAGAAGCGGAGGGTATCCGGCGTGATGTACGGCTCAAGGTACGGCGGAGCGTGGAACGCCGTTAAAGAGCCGGTGGATTTTTATGACGTAAAAGGCGCGGTAGAGGCTCTTTTAGCGGCTTGCGGCGTTTCAAAGGGCGTTTTAAGTTTTTCTTCGGAAATAGAGGGGAGTTGCGACAGGCTCTTTCACCCGGGTAAATCAGCTGGAGTAATTATAAACGGAAAAAGAGCCGGAATGTTTGGCCAAGCCCACCCCGACGTTAAAGAAAAGTTTGAGCTTAAAGCAGACGCCATGCTTTTTGAACTTGATGTGGACGTTCTTGTAAACGCTTATTCAACACGGGTTACCAAGTACGCGGCCATACCGAAATTCCCGGAATCCGCAAGGGATATTGCTTTTATTGTGAGCGAGCAGATGCCTTACGCCGAAATGTTAAGCGCTATCGAAGGGTTGGACACAAAACTTGTTGAAAAAGTTGAACTCTTTGATGTATACTGTGGTAGTCCGGTTCCAAAGGGTAAAAAGAGCATGGCTATAAGGATAACGTACAGAAGCGCGGACAGAACGCTTCGTCAGGAAGAGGTGGACGAGCTGAATTCAAAAGTGGCCGGCGTTCTTGCGACCGGCTTTGGCGCTCAGATAAGAATAGGTTAGACTATTGACTGTTTTACCGGTATAAGCAATAGGGTTTTAAGGCGGAGTTTTTCTGTTTAAAAGTTTCAGCAGGAGGGGTGCTATGACCAAGGCAGACATAGTAGAGATTTTATACGAGAAGGTAGGCTTTTCGAAGAAAGACGTAGCCGAGGTGGTGGAGGCGATATTCGAATGTATCAAGCAAAACCTTGAGGCCGGCGACAAGGTGAAGATATCCGGTTTCGGCAACTTCAGCGTCAGGCAGAAAAGAGCGCGCAGAGGCAGAAACCCGCAGACCGGCGGAGAGATTACCATTGAGAAGCGCAAGGTAATGACGTTCAAGCCGAGTCAGCTTCTTAAGAAGTCAATAAACGCGGGACGTTCAGCACAGCCTTAAAAAGAACAGGCTACGATGAACCAAATACCGGATAAGCTTTACTATAAGATAGGCGAAGTCGCTGATATTACACGGGTAAAGCCTTATATACTCAGGTATTGGGAGTCTGAGTTCAAAATTATAAGCCCGAGAAAGTCCGTTTCAAAGCAGAGAGTCTATACAAAAAAAGATTTGTTCCTGATTCTTGAGATAAAAAAACTTCTTCAAAAAGAAAAGTTCACTCTTGAAGGCGCAAAGAAAAAGATAAAAGAGTTCAAGGTTGAGAAAGCAAAGCAGTTGGATTTTCCGTTTGACAGCAAATCCGCCGCGGCTTTGAAGAAGATACGGCAGGAGCTGAAATCAATAAAAGAAATGCTGGCCTGACGGTTTTTTTGTTCGAGGCGCTGAAGGACAGCGAGACTAAAGTCTCGCGCTACGCTTGCGATGTTTTTTTGACATCTTTTCCTTGAATAAAACCCTTCATAGTGATAATCTTTTTTTAATCGGGGCGTAGCGCAGCCTGGTAGCGCATTTGCATGGGGTGCAAAGGGCCGGAGGTTCGAATCCTCTCGCCCCGACCAATTTAAAAATTTAATTTTTTTATTGTTTTTTAATACAAAAGCCGCAACCATTTTGGTTGCGGCTTTTGTATTTGCCTTAAGGTTCAGCTGAAAAAATTACAGGTCTACCGGGTTTGCCGAAGCCATGATCTTTTTCTTCGGCGCCTGCTGGTCCGGCCCATACACCCGGCGTTCAGGCTCGCCTGAATACAGGCGAGGAAAACTCCATGATATAACGGTGGCAACGCCGTTTACAATTTCAAGCCCCCATATCAGGTTCTCGAACCGCCCGGCCGAGCCGGTGTTGTAGTACCATTTGTAATTTTCGTTATTGTATAACGGTTTAGCCCTAACCTCGTGCGAATGACCGAGAACAAGTTTAGGGCGCGTAGCGGCATCTGTAAAACAGGCATTATGCCATTTGATTATGTTTTCTTCGTTTAAATGCCTGATTTTGAAAAACTCATTTCCGGTTTTGACCTCAAGCTGGTATGCTTTTTCCGGGTCGGTATTCTCGAAGTATTCCCACGCAATGTTATGTTTGAATAATGATTCCCACGCGTCCTTGCTATGCAGATTTCCGATAAGCAGGCCAGCTCCGTCTATTGCCGTTTCAAGCCAGTTTGTTTCTTTGTATGTGTCCGTAACGGCGACGTTTCTGAAAGGGCCGTTAGCGGTAGCCCACTTCTGGCAATCATCATTCCATGCCCATGTTCTGTCCGCCCCCTGATATGCCCAACCAAGGCTTTCCGAGATGGTTTCGCCTATGCGCGGCGCATATACCGGGTTCGTTGAAGTGTCGAATTGATGCCCATGCAGTATGGCATACTCTACTTTGTTGTTGTTTGTCAGCAGAACATAGTCGTACGGCGCGTTAATGCCAGGGAATTTGTTTTGAAGGTGCGCTAAAGGCGTTCCGTCTTGCAGGTTGTAATCGTGGTTTCCGGCTATCTTAAGAAAGCGATTTTCTCTGTGAAATTGTGAGAGCATAGTGTACAGGTCTCTGTTGTCTTCCACTATCTTGTCGAAGGCAAGGCCGCGGCTTGTGACCCTGCGTTGTTTTAGTTGTTGTTGGTTCATGCCGGCGCGCGCCTCAATCTCTTCCATAGTGGGTTCAAAAACAATCAGGTCTTCAACGTCGCCGTTTTCAATCAGAGTATATTCTTTTTGTAAATATTTGCGAAGCACCTGTACGTACAAATCTTTGTTGTTTTGTTTGTTTCTGTTCTGCTTGAAGTAATTCTGGCGGTTTGCGTTATCCATCCAATGATGGTCCGAGAAAATGACGTATTTTTTCCCTGTTAAGTCTTCTTTGTGAATGTATCTGTGCCCCAGTTCCTGAGAATCCGGGCGGACATGCCCTGTTTCATTTACCCTATTGGCAAAAAGACCAAACTGACGAGCAACCTCAGTGTGCATCGCATCATCTTCTTTTTTTACTATTTCATCGGTCTCTTTTCGCCACTTCCAACATACTTCGAAGAGTTTCTTTTCTTCTTTTGTATCTTTTAATCCATATTTGAGAGCGGTTTTTTGAGACATATCCCTGATGATATTTGTTGACATAGTCATTTCTCC
Source organism: bacterium (assembly GCA_004298725.1). Lineage (GTDB taxonomy): Bacteria > Desulfobacterota > GWC2-55-46 > GWC2-55-46 > GWC2-55-46 > SCQA01. Next base: position 705 of record SCQA01000247.1, on the reverse strand, counting down.
CCGTCAGATTTATTTTATGCGTCGAATATTATTATACAGAGAAACTCATGTCAATGTTAAAAGGTAAGAATACGATTGTAAAGCTTAATTGCGCGTTGTCTTTTCAGTTATAGTATATGGTTCTATAACGACTACGTCACCTCGGTTTTAGAGCGCTTATTGGGGCTGATTCCTCAATAATTACCTCTAAAATATCTTGACAAGGCAACTCAGGTATTATAAACTTGAGTAGCTTAGTAATGTATTATTGCGCTCAAGTTGTCATTGTATTTTACATGGTTACCCGATTAGTCAATGGTAGCGGGCGTAAAATTAAATCATATACAGGCAGGTATTATGAGAGCTGATACGGCTGTTAAGGAAACTGCGGCGTTTGGCGTAGGGCAAACTGCAGGCGCTACGTTGGCTACCGGTGCAAAGCAGTCTATAATCGAGCTTGTAGGCAATACTCCGCTTGTACGGATTAACAGGATTACAGAAGGCTTGCCAAGCGGCGTTGAGGTTTACGCTAAACTTGAAAGCTACAACCCGGGCGGGTCTGTTAAAGACCGCGCCGCGCTTCGCATGATAGAAGACGCTGAAAAGAGCGGTCGGCTTACAAAAGACAAAATAATACTTGATTCGACATCCGGCAATACCGGCATTGCATACGCGTGGATAGGCGCTGTTAAGGGTTATACGGTTCAGCTTGTAGTGCCGGGCAAC
>SCQA01000028.1 GCA_004298725.1 bacterium | reverse complement strand
GCCGCCTTTTACAAGTATGCCGTTTAGCAGTTGCACTGTAATTTTTGTTTCGGCGCATAAATCTTCAGCCGCTCTGAAAGTCTTTTTTATCTGCAAAAGTACAGTTATGCCAATCGCCGCAAAGGCGATAGCGGCAACTGCTACGGCAACGGCAACGACTTCATATGTATCAGCGTTTAGTGTCATTGGCGGTATCCTCTTTTTTAGTATAACCCTTAATAATGGGCTGTCAAGTTACAGCCGTTATTATCATTTATTTTGTAATATCTTTGTTAATCTGGTAAAATTTAAAATTCATATGGCGCATGTAAAAATACGTTTCATGCCGGCAATGCGCGCATATAAGCTGTATAGGGAAAAGGCGCAATACTTTTTTGTCGCTACCGGGCGGCCTTTGAAATCGTTCAGGGGGGCTTGTTTTAGTATGCCGCAGTTTAATCTTGAAAAATATCTTGCTGACAGAAATAGCGTCATAAACCAACGGCTTGGGGAATTGCTCGTTAAAAAAGACGAATTTCCAAAAAGCCTGCATCGCGCCATGCACTATAGCCTTTTTGCCGGAGGTAAAAGGCTGAGGCCGGTGCTTGCCCTTGCCGCGTGCGAAGCCGTAGGAGGCCCGATAGAGGCGGTGCTTAACACGGCCTGCGCCATAGAGTGCATACATACGTATTCGCTTATACATGACGACCTTCCGGCCCTTGATAACGACGACTTAAGGCGCGGCAGGCCGACTTGCCACAAGGCGTTCGGCGAAGCTACGGCCATACTCGCTGGTGACGCCCTTTTAACGGCGGCCTTTGAGCTTATGGCAAAGACGGACGGCGTTGATAGAGGAGCCGTGCTTATGGCAATTGTTGAAGTGGCCCGCGCCGCCGGTTCAACCGGCATGATAGGCGGTCAGGCGGTTGACATTGAAAGCGAAGGCAAAGACGTTCCGTTTCCGGTGCTTGAGTACATTCATATACACAAGACCGGCGATTTAATACTTGCGTCAATTAAGGCAGGGGCTATTCTCGGGGGCGCGTCTTCGGTTCAACTTGAAAGCCTTGTAAAGTACGGCAGGGCTGTCGGGCTTGCCTTTCAAATAGCCGACGACATACTCGACGTTGAAGGCTCGCCTGCCGAGCTTGGCAAGGCGGTAGGCGGCGATGAAAAGAAAGGCAAGGCGACATATCCGGCGTTTGTCGGAGTTAACGAGTCGAAAAAAAGGGCAAATGAGCTTGTGGATATGGCAGTGGACGCGTTGTCAGGCCTTGGCGACAAGGCTGAACCGCTACGCGCCGTAGCGCGTTATATTACGGCAAGGCGAAAGTAAGCGCAGGTTGGGGCAGTGAACTCAACAATGATAATAATATTGATAGAGGGTAAAAAGCCCTTGAGGCTGAGGTAATAGCAAGGTGGAAAGACTTCTTGACAGCGTAATATTTCCGGCTGATTTGAAAAAACTGCCTGTGCAGGCTTTGCCGCGGCTTTCGCATGAGTTGCGGCAGTTTATCATAAGCACGGTCTCGGGCGCGGGCGGGCATCTTGCGTCAAGTCTTGGCGCGGTGGAAATTGCCGTTGCCCTTCACTACGTGCTTAACGCGCCGGAAGATAAGATTGTCTGGGACGTCGGACATCAGGCGTATGCCCATAAGATACTCACGGGCAGGCGCGCGGTATTTTCAACTCTCAGGCAGATGGGCGGCATAAGCGGCTTTCCGCGACCCGCCGAGAGCGTGTATGACGCCTTTGGCGTCGGGCATTCGTCCACTTCCATCTCAGCCGCGCTTGGCATGGCGTCAGCCAGAGA
>SCQA01000246.1 GCA_004298725.1 bacterium | reverse complement strand
TTTGAATTTTTATGAAGAAGCCGTTGAAATGGACGTTGATACCGTTTATTTCGGCGAAGTGGTCTGCGTGAAAAAACGAGGCTTGTCTTTTGACGATATCGCCCGCTTGGCCGAGGCTGTGGAAAAGGCCGGTAAAAAGGCCGTTATTTCAACCCTTGCCGTAGTGTCGAACGAGGACGAGCTTAACTTCGTAAGAGATGCGATTAAACTGCCTTTTGCCGTTGAAGCCAATGATATGTCCGTGCTTAACATGACCCAAGGCACCGGTAAGGAGGTCTTTGCCGGGCCTCACATAACGGCGTATAACGCGCCGACCATTGAGTTTTTAAAGTCCGTAGGCGTTAAGCGCGTTGCCTGCCCTGTTGAGCTTTCAAAAGATTCTATCGCGTATAATATAAAAAATACCGGCGTTGATACCGAGGTATTCGCGCACGGCAAGCTCCCGCTTGCGTTTTCGTGGAGGTGCTATGCGTCGCGCGCGTACGGCCTTAACAAAACCGCCTGCAGGCACGACTGCGCGAGGCACGTGGAAGGCATTGAAATAAAGACGCTTGAAAACGAGGCGGTATTTACGCTTAACGGCACTTCTATTTTAAGCGCCAAAACGCATACGCTTATTCATGATGCCGCTGAGCTGGGCGGCATCGGCGTAAAGGCGCTTAGAATATCCCCGCAGTATAAAGACACGGCAAAGGTTGTTGATTTGTGGAGAAGGCTTCTTGACGACAGGATTTCCATTGATGAGGCGCTTGCCGGACTGAACGCTACTACGCCGGAGGGCTTTTGCAACGGATGGTACCACGGCGCGGCAGGCAAAGAAATTTTAACGCGTGTTAACGCCGGACCCTGCTAAAGGGCAAAGGAGGCTTCAATGGCTAATGATCTGTTTGAAAAAGCGGTGTTTATCGGGCTTGGTCTTGAAAAAAAGGCCAAGGAGGTGCTGGACGAGCTTGAAAAGATTGCGAAGGCCGGCGGGGAAGGAGCGGTAACGCCCGAGGGGGAACGCCTTTCAGCGCGGCAGGTTCTTGAAAACAGAGTTGTTGAAGACGGCGTAAAGGCTTTGAAAGAGTTTTTATCCGTAATTCACGGCGCGAAAGAGAAGCTTGAGGAGGAAGTGGCGTCGTCATCAGGCAAGATACGCGAAAAGATGCACATAGCCTCGCAGGACGATATTGACGTTATAAAAGAGATGGCCCGCGTGGCGCGCGAGAAGGTTGACAGGCTTGAAAAGCGCGTTGACGATATGCAGGCAAAGATAAATAAAGGCAACTGATAGCGTTTAGGGAATAGTGGTTAATGGATAGTCGAGAAAAGCGTTTATGGTTGAAGATTCTTTAAAGTGGCAAAAAGTTATGGTCTTTCGGTAACTGTGCTGTCAGGAGTTTCCTCCTGACGGCACAGTAATGTGATGATTACGGTTGCCCAGCAAACATGCAACGATAAACAGAAAAACGCAAAACTCAGGCGATTGCGTCAGGTAAATGGACATTCAGGCAATTAAAAATATCCGTAGGCTTAACAAGATAGCCATTACTCTTATCAGGTACGGTTTTGGCGGGATAGTGGCCGAGATGCGCCTTTTTCCGTTCATGTCGTCTCTTGAAAGGGTTTTCGTATCAGGCAAAAAAGGCGAGGGCAGGTCAACGCCGGAACGGGTGCGCCTTGTTCTTGAAGACCTTGGCCCGACATTCATAAAACTCGGGCAGATAGCTTCCACAAGGGCGGACATTCTGCCGCCGGAGTGGCTGGCGGAATTTAAAAAACTTCAGGATATGGTCCCGCCAGTGCCGTTTCAAGACGTAAAGAAGACCGTCGAACGCGCGATTAAAGCGCCTATTGACGAGAAGTTTTCTTCGTTCAGCCAAAAGCCCATTGCGTCGGCCTCTATAGCGCAGGTGCACTACGCGGAGCTTAGAAACGGCGAAAGGGTGGCCGTAAAGGTAAAAAGGCCTGGGATAGCCGGTGTAATAGAGTCGGATATTTCCGTCATGGGCACGGTTGCAGAGCTGTTAGAACGGTTCGTGCCCGCGTCAAGAAGGTACCGTCCAAAGGAAGTGGTAAGGGAGTTTGCTCGCGTTATTGAAAAAGAGCAGGACTTCACCATAGAAGGCGGCAACGTCAGCAGGTTCGCTACGATGTTCAAGGGCAACCCTACCGTGCAGATACCGCGCGTCTATTGGGAGCTGACAAGCGAGGACGTGCTTACGCTTGAGAGGATAAGCGGCACGCCCATTGACGAGGCCGAGAACATACGCGCTAAAGGCATTGACATAGAAAAAGTAGCTATAAACGGCATAGAGCTTTTTTTCAAGCAGGTTTTCGAACACGGCGTTTTTCACGCTGATCTGCACCCGGGTAATATCTTCGTGCGCGACGACGGCGTAATCATATACCTCGACTTCGGCATCGTCGGGTATCTTGACTCTGATTTGAGGCATTACCTCGCGTCAATGCTTTACTGCCTCGTGCGGGAAGATTATTATAAAATGGCCGTAATCCATCGCGAAATGGGCCTTATAGGCGAAGGCGTTTCGCTACATGAATTTGAAGTTGCCCTTCGTGAAATAACCGAGCCGATATTCGGCAGGCCCCTCCATGAAATAAGCATCTCCGCGCTTCTTATGAAGCTTATACAAACGGCGCGCAGTTTCGACATGAAGCTTCAGCCGAACCTGCTTCTTCTTCAAAAGTCAATGGTCATAATCGAGGGCGTAGGCAGACAGCTTTGCCCGGAGATAAATATGTGGGAGGTCGCCAAGCCCCTCATATACAAATGGATGATAAAAGAAAAGTTCTCTCCGCGCGCCCTTATTGACAGAGGCAAAAACCGCGCGGAAGAGCTTGTTGAAAGCGCACTTGATTTGCCGGTGCACGCAAGCGCGCTTTTGCAAAAAGCGCTTAAGCAAGATTTGCGAATAGGCTTTACGCACCATAACCTTGAAGGCGTAACCGCGGAGCTTGCAAACGCGGGCAAACGCATAGCCGGCGGCCTTGTGGTAGGCGCCATAGTTTTATCGGCATCTGGCTTTGCCATCTTCGCGGATAAAAGCATACCAAGGTTTTTCGGTTTGCCTGCGCTAAGCGGCGCCGGTTTCGCCATAGCGGCTGTAATAGGTTTCAGTGTTTTCAGAGACTCCGGCGGAAAATAGATAGAGGCTTGCCCTTTCCTTTGGAGAAGGAGGGCTGGGAGGATTTGATATTTTTCCGCGCCGTTGCATGAAAGTTTTAAGCCGTGCAGTG
>SCQA01000245.1 GCA_004298725.1 bacterium | reverse complement strand
GGAAAGCACGTTCTGAAACGGCATAAGGTGAAAAGACCTTGTAATCGCGGAAAGCTCAGTGATGGAATCAATAACATGCTCGCGGTTGAAAGCGTTTATAACCATGGCTATTACGATATCGGCGCCTATCTCTTTAAGCTTTGCGAGGTTGGCTAATACCACTTTCGAGTCGGTTCTTGTTTTTGCGTTGATTTCAGCGGCAACGGCGTCAAGAGATACCTGTATCGGGAAGCCCCCCTTTTTTTTGACAATTGACTTTATCATGTTTACATGCGCTGGCGTCAGGATGGTGCCGTTGGTAAGCACCACGACATGCTCGAATTTGTCGTGAGCGAAACGAATGAACTTGTTTATTTCCGGGTGCGTAAACGGTTCGCCGCCGCTGATATTGAGAAAAAATACCGATAGTTCCGAAAGCTCGGTTACGGCTTTTTTAAAACTTTCCCACGGCATTACGTCATGGGCGCGGGGCTGATAATAGCAATATCCGCATGAAAGGTTGCAGACGCCGGTTACGTTTATCGTGGCAAAGAGCGGAGCGCTCGGCCTGTTCAGCATATTTTGAATTTCTTTAGCGTCTTCATTAGTTTTGTAACTTCTTTAACTGGTACGCCGACCCTGTTTGCCACGGTTTCGTCGCGTAAGCCGTGCTCCATTTCAAGCAGGGCGTGATAAGCCTCTTCGTCTAATTTATAAACCGCGCCCGTGCGCGCGTCCCACATCATGCCGCCTTCGGCTTCTTTGCGTATCATAAGCCCTTTGTCCGCCGGACGGACGGCGATGTCTCTATCTCGCCTGAAGAAATTGAGAACACAACATTCCTTTGTCCACGACACGTAAAAGTCGCATCCGGCAAGCCGCGCCTTGCCGACGTTAATCATCTCCTGATTTATCTTTTTGAGAAAAAGCTCCACTTTCATTTCATTGGCCTCCTTAAAGGAATTAATATTACGCGTTATAAGCGTTTCGTCAGCCCTTCATGCAGTTTGCCGCTGGCATACCCGACAGGTGCTCGTTAAAAGTAACTTTTGATTCGTTTTCAATTATTTGAAACGCGCGGTGCGCGGCGGTTATTGCCGCCCTTTCAGAGGCGCACAAAAAAGGGCTGACCCTGTTGTAAAAGCCTGATGAAAAATAATTAGAGCAACCGCACCAGTTCATGCAGTATTCTTTTATAGCGCACACGGCGCACCGTGCGTTTACTTCGCCGCCTTCGGCGGTTTTGCAAGCCATGCCGCTCGCGTTAAGCCCTGTTAAAATGTTGCCTATGCAGTGCGTAACGCCGTCGTCGTTGCCGATGAGCCTTTCGCAAGGGTATATGTTGCCTGACGGCGCGAACGCGAATTCGCCCCTGCCCATACTGCAACGCTCAGTTGCCTGATACCCGCCGCGGAGCATGGCCGTTATCTTCAGATCTATCAGGTTTATGAAGTGCGGCCTGCCAACGCGGTAAAATTCAATGTATCTGTCCGCTACGTTGTTATAGACTTCAGGAAGCAGGGCAATATCGTCCTTTGACCAGTCCGCTGAAAAATCAGGGCTTAGATACATCTGCTTCAGCCCAAGGCTCGAGAAGTAGTCCACAACGGACGGCAGTTTTGAAAGCGTAGTCGGAGTGTAAACCGCGTTAACAAGAACAGACGGAAAGAGATCAAGGGCGCGTTTTAAGTTGCGCTCGATAAGCGGCGAACTTGCCCTTCCGTTTTTAAATCGCCTGTTGGCGTTATGAACCTCCGGCGGGCCGTCGCAACTTACGCAGTACGCTATGGAGCGCTTGTTGATGAACCGCGCGGCTTCTTCGTTTAATAACGTGCCGTTTGTGGTTAAAGTGAATTCAACTCTGTCTGGGTCGAATGACGGGTGCGATTCCACGCGGGAGGCTATTCCTTTAATCAGCCCCAATTCTAAGAGCGGCTCGCCCCCGAAAAAGCCTATTTCAATTCTTTCTGTTTTCGGAGTGTATTTAAATATAAATTTAATTATTTCTTCGACTATGTTAAGTCCCATGACATCGTTTTTTTTGCCGATATAGCAGTATTTGCAACTTAAATTACAGCTATTTGTTACACTCAAGGTGTATTTCATATGGTGGGTTTAGATAACCTTGGCTAAATTTCAAGTTATTTCGGATTGCTTAAAAATTAGACGGCTTCCATTTAATTTTTACGAGATTATTTTGAATATACACCTATAAAGGATTTATGTCAATGCCAATGTAAATATTTGTTGCGGTTAAAACCGGCGGGTTTAAATTTTAAGCGATAGTCGCGGTGAATTGCATGGCGGCTATAAAGAATAAGAGCTTTTAAAGTAAAATATTCAGGGTTTTAGTTGCACTTTGAGGACACTAAACTTGCGGCGGCGCTAAACTTTTGAAGTACGGCTTTAGGGTTTTACGCAGTTACGGCCTGCTTTTTTAGCTTCGTAGAGCTGTTCATCGGCTCTTTTTATAATGCCGTCTATGCGGGTGTCGTTCTCGTT
>SCQA01000244.1 GCA_004298725.1 bacterium | reverse complement strand
TAACGTAGCGCTTGAAGTCGAGCTGATAATGCCGATAGCAATGGAAGAGGGTTTGAGGTTCGCCATCAGGGAAGGCGGCAGAACCGTGGGCGCGGGCGTAGTAACGAAGATACTGGCATAAAAAATTGAAGACGAAAGCTGAATCGGAGTTTTAGAGTGAACAACCAGCGTATAAGAATAAGGCTCAAGGCGTTTGACCACAGGCTGTTAGACAAGTCTGTGAAAGAAATTGTAGACACGGCTAAAAGGACAGGCGCCAGCATCAAGGGGCCGATACCATTGCCTACAAGAATAAACAAATTCTGCGTTCTGCGCTCTCCTCACGTTGATAAGAAGAGCAGAGAGCAGTTTGAAATTCGCACGCATAAAAGGCTTATGGATATTGTCGAGCCGAGCCAGAATACGGTTGACGCGCTGATGAAACTTGCTTTACCCGCGGGTGTTGACGTGGAGATAAGGCTCGACTGAGCATTTATGGGCCGTAAAATCAAGAAGTCAGAAGGTTTGATACCATGATACAGGGCATTTTAGGAAAAAAGATAGGCATGACTCAGATATTCTCCGCGGACGGCACAGTAGTGCCTGTTACGGTTATAGAGGCTGGCGGTCAGGTCGTGCAGAGAAAAATCAAGGCAAAAGACGGCTATGACGCAGTACAGCTCGGTTTTGGCGTGAAAAAGGAAAAGCGCGTATCAAAGGCCATGAGAGGGCATTTTGCCAAGGCCGGTACGCCGTGTTTTTATCGTCTTGTTGAAGTAAAGTGTGGCGCGGATGATGACTCAAAGCCTGGTCAGGCAATTAATTGCTCCGGTTTTGTCAAGGCAGGTGATTTCGTTGACGTGCTTGGAACGTCAAAGGGCAAAGGCTTCATGGGCTCCATGAGAAGGCATCATTTCAGCGGCGGCGCAGAGTCTCACGGTTCAATGCACAACAGGGCGCCAGGCTCGATAGGCTCAAGCTCGGACCCGTCAAGGGTTTATAAGGGTATGAGAATGGCCGGACACATGGGGTTTGATAAGGTAACGGTTCAAAACCTCAAGGTTGTAGAGGTGAAGGGCGAGGAAAATATCCTTTTGGTGCGCGGCGCGGTGCCAGGCCCGATAAACAGCGTAGTGCTTATAAAGAAGGCTCTTAAAAAGGGGTAGTTGTTAGCGCGACTGCCATAAAACATTAAAGGTTTCAAGGAAGCAGGAAAATGCTGATAGACATATTAGATAACAACGCTAAGAAGGTCAGTGAAAAAGAGCTTGGCAAGGCCATTGCAAGCGGAAAAGTCAACGAAGACCTTTTCTACGAAGTGGTTAAGATGCAGCTTGCCAACAGGCGCTCAGGCACGGCCAGCACCAAGACAAAGGGCGAGGTTAGCGGCGGCGGAGTAAAGCCGTTCAAGCAAAAAGGCACCGGCAGGGCGAGGTCAGGTTCCATACGCTCTCCGCTTTGGAGGCATGGTGGCACTGTATTTGGCCCGCATCCGAGAGATTATTCATACTCGGTGCCGAGAAAAGTAAAAAAAGAAGCGCTTTTGTCGGCTCTTAGGCTTAAAGTACAGCAGGGCGAGCTTAAAATATTCGACTCGCTGGAGCTTAAAGAACCAAAGACAAAATCGGTGCTTGATATATTCAAGAAGGCCAAGCTTTCAAACGCGCTTATAGTAGTTGACGGCGCGGGAAAAAACCTGAAGCTTGCGGTTAGGAATCTTAAAGACTTTAAATTAATAGAAGTTGCGGGCTTGAACGTTTACGACTTGCTCAATTACAAAGAGCTTGTCATGACAAAGGCCGCGCTTCTTAAAGTCGAGGCAACGGCATAATGAAGAATCATTATTCAGTAATTAAATCGCCGGTCATAACGGAAAAGTCAACCATTCAGACCGCCATGCTTAATAAGGTAATCTTTTGGGTTGACGTTGACGCCAACAAGAAAGACGTAAAAGAGGCTGTTGAAAAGGCCTTCAGCGTAAAAGTTGTTGACGTGAACACCCAGAGAGTGGCCGGTAAGAAAAAGAGAATGGGTAAGTATGAAGGGCAGAGGCCCACAAGGAAAAAGGCGTACGTTACGCTTAAGCAGGGCGACAAAATAGAACTTTTTGAGGGCGTATAGCCACCAAAGGAAGCCGATATTATGCCAGTAAAAAGCTACAGACCAACATCACCGGCGCTTAGAAAAAAGACTACAGTTGTCTTTGAAGGCGTCGCAAAGAAAAGGCCGGAGAAGAGTCTTACCGCGCCGATTAAGCGCACTGGCGGCAGGAACAACGCCGGTAGAATTACAAGCCGTTGGATAGGCGGCGGACACAAGAAGCTTTACAGGCTTATTGACTTCAGAAGGGATAAACTGAATATTCCGGCAAAGGTTGCCGCAATAGAATACGACCCGAACCGCACGGCTAACATAGCTCTGCTTAATTATGCGGACGGAGAGAAGCGCTATATACTTGCGCCGGTTGACCTTAAGGTAGGCGACACGGTTGTTTCCGGGCCTGAATCTGACATAAAGCCGGGCAACGCGCTTCCTTTAAAGAATATTCCGGTAGGTTCTTTCGTTCATAACGTAGAGATGCAGATAGGCAGAGGCGGAC
>SCQA01000243.1 GCA_004298725.1 bacterium | reverse complement strand
TCTCGCGCCAGCAAAAAGCCATTATCCGTTTGGCGGCGCGCGCCGCGACCATAATAGAAGACCTGCCGAGCGCGCTCCGGTTCATTACCAAAATCGCCGGCGACGCGCTCGAATCAGAACACGTCTGCGTGTGGATGTTCAGCGAATCAAGAAAACAGCTCAAATGCGCGAACCACTTTGAAAAAAGCTCGAACACCCATTCCGAAGGTTACTCCTTTGACATTGACAAGGCCGCAAGCTACATTTCCGCCATTGAATCCGAAAGGGCCGTGGCCGCCGAGGACGCGCAAAACGACCCGCTAACCGCCGAGTTAAACGAGGTGTTTTTAAAACCGCGCGGAATAATTTCGCTCCTCAGCGCGCCGATTCGCATCGCGGGCAAACTTCGGGGCGTCGCCACCTTCGCGCACTCAAGCCGCAAAAAAACATGGTTCGCGGACGAAATAAGCTTTTCCACTGAAGTAGCGGACCAGCTCGCGCAGGCCTTCATTGAAGACGAAAGGACTAAAAAAGAGGCTGAACTTAAAAAACTCTCCATGGTTATCGAGCACAGCGTCAACGTGGTTTTTATAACGGACTCGGCTGGCGTTATAGAATACACGAATCCTGTCTTTGAAACCGTCACCGGCTACGCGAGCGAGGAAGCCATCGGTAAAAACGCGTCAATACTCGCCTCCGACGAAGTTTCAAAAGATGAGTACCGCGACATGTGGCAACTGCTGAAAGACGGCAACACATGGCACGGCATATTCAAAAACAAGAAAAAAGACGGCTCTTACTACTGGAGTAACACCGTAATTACGCCCATAAAAGACGACTTCGGCGCGGTAACGAAGTTCTTATCAGTGCTGGAAGACATAACTGAAAAAAGGGTTTCTGAAGAAAAGATACACATGCTTGAAGACTACGACACGGTAACAGGCCTTTTTAACAGAGAGCACTTCATGAAAGAAATGAACAACTGCCTGTCTGAAACGCAAATACTCGGCCTTCACGGCGTGCTTATGGTTATAGACCTTGACCGCTTTCAATATCTAAACGATACTTACGGGCACGCCTACGGAGACCAGACGCTAAAACGCGTGGCCGGAGTAATTGACGACGCGGTTAACGAAATAAGCGCGAAGCTCTCGCTTAAAATCAAGGGCTTTACCGGCAGGCTGTGTAGCGACGAATTCGCTGTGTTCCTGCCGGGCGCCGGAACAGGGGCGGCTCTGGCGAGCGCAGAAGACATACGCTCGAAGATAGCCTCATTTAGCTCCGCCCAACACAACGAGCACCTTACGGCGTCAATCGGCATAGCGCTTATGCCGGAGCACGGCATAGTAACGAGCGAGCTTTTCACCAAGGCCGATGCCGCCACGTTCCGCGCCAAAGAGCTTGGCAGAAACAGGACAAAACTATTCAACGCGGAGGACAAAGACCTTGAAAACATGCACATTCGCCTTAATCAGAAAGAACGCATACTCAAAGCCCTTGAAGAAGACCGCTTCATACCGTGGTTTCAGCCCATACTCGACATAAAAAAGAATATAGTGTCGCACTATGAAGCATTGGCAAGAATGCGCTCGGAAGACGGCGCAATACTGCTTCCCGGCGCGTTCATTGACACGGCGGAGAGGTTCGGCCTTGTCGACGCAATAGACAAAATTATAATAAATAAGACCATGTTGCGGCAGGCCGCTCTTGCCTCCGAAGGCAAGCTTTACACGTTCTCGGTGAACCTTTCAGGCAAAGACCTCGGGGACGCGGAGTTTCTGGAATTTCTGAAAGAACACGCGCTTAAATCAGGGGTGCAGGCGGATTATCTGATATTTGAAATTACCGAAACCGCGGCCATCAGGGACTTTGACAAGGCGGTAAAATTCATACGCGAACTTAAAGCGCTCGGCTTTAAGTTTTCGCTTGACGACTTCGGCGTGGGGTTCACGTCCTTCAGATACTTAAAAGACATGGGCGTTGATTATATCAAAATAGACGGCGCGTTCATTAAAAAGCTCGATGACGACGAAACCGATATGCTCTTTGTAAAAGCGATAGCAGGCGTTGCCGCCGGCATGGGCATAAAAACCGTGGCTGAATTCGTTGAAAGGGAAACAGTGCTTGCCATGCTTGCCGAATTCGGCATTGACTATGCCCAAGGATACTTCATAGGAAAACCCGCCCCTGATGTCCTGTAAAAAAACCGCTAAAAAATTACTGCGCTTTTGCTTTATTAGGTTTTTATCGAAAATCACACAGACTAAACATAGCGCGAGGCGATCGCCTCGCTGTTTTGCTTCCACTCCCTTTGATGCTAAGGGAAAGCGCCGCCATATCCGCGCTTGACAGAACCGCCTAACAAGTTTAAAATGCGCGAAACTATAAAACTATGAGATAAACAGCATATGAAACAAACACTTAAAAGCGCCGCGAAGGCCGACTACCTGAAGGACGTGCCTTTATTTTTAAGCCTCAACGCCAAACAGCGCCTCCTTATTCAGTCCGTATGCAAAAACGCGACGTTCTCCGCCGGCATGGTGATAATCAATCAGGACGACCTGAGCTTCGACCTTTACGTGGTGCTCTCAGGCTCGGTAAAAGTGTCGCTCTTCGACCAGAACGGCAGAGAGATGATACTCGACACCATAAAAGAAGGCGGCTTCTTCGGCGAGCTTAGCCTGTTTGACAAAAAACCGCGCTCCGCAACCGTAACCGCGCTTTCCCAGTGCGGGGTTTTAATACTTAAAAGAGAGGACCTTATTCACGTGGCGCAAAAAGACTTCACGCTCGTTACGAATTTTTTGCACGTTATGGCGGAAAGGCTCAGAAAGGCCGACGGCAGGATAGAGACGCTCGCTTTCATGGACGTGTGCGGCAGGGTTGCGAGAACGCTTCTTGACCTTTCAACAAAAGAAGGCAAGCAATTGCCGGACGGCTCAATTACGCTAAAACGGCCCACTCATCAGGATATTGCCCACCAAATAGGCGCGTCGCGCGAGGCAGTAACAAAGGCCTTGATTTCCCTTACAGCAAGAAATGTTATAAAGGTAAGCGGTAGGAGCATCACAATAAGCCCGAAGCAATTCGACGTGCAATAAGGCGGTTATCAATTACAGGTGAACAATCAAAAAAAAGGGGAAGAAAGTCGCCTCTCTCTCCCCCTTACAACGGCTTTTTGCAACGATGTAAATGCCTCTATGAATAAAGTCAGCAACAACAACGGCCTGACTTCTTGGCAGGCGCCTTTTTAGCCGGTTTCTTAGCGGCCGGTTTTTTCGCGGCCGGTTTCTTCGCGGCTGGTTTTTTTGTTGCCATAATTTTCCTCCTTTTTCGTCTTGTATTCCATAAGGTTACGTTATCGGCTACCTTAACGTATTTCTATCACTAACTAAAAATAGTGTCAACTTATTTTTGGCATTACGGTTTAAGATAGCGAGCTAAAAAACATAAAGCGATTTTTCAAGGCACGCGTTTCATTTTTTTAAAGACTAATACAAGCGAGGCGACCGCCTCGCACTACTACAACGCGTGGCGGCCACCTCGTGGTACGGAATTCGCAACAGCCGTCATTACCATGTAGCGAAATACTTTTTTTGCGCTCTTGAAAAGATAGCGGCTCTGTGTTAATTTGCACGCTTAAACATCTTTTCACGCGGAGCTGACAAAATGGCTATAACTAAAAACGACGTGCTTCACGCGGCAGACCTCGCAAGGCTCGCCCTCACAGCCGAGGAAACAGAAACATACACAATCCAGCTTCAGCGAATCATCGGCCACGTTGAAAAGCTTTCATCCGTTGACACCGCGGGCATAGAGCCGTCGTGGTCCGACGGCTCGAAAAACCAGAGTCTGCGCGACGACAAAGCAACAAGCTCGCTAAGCAACGAAACAGCGCTAAAAAACGCGCCGCAAAAAGAACACGGCTGTTTCAAGGTGCCTCAAATAATAGAGTAAGCAGTTAGTGTTTAGTGAGCAGTGATTAGTGCTTAGCGATAAACGGTTATGTATATTATTTTAATCACTAACCACTTATAACTATCTTCATGGAGACTCTCTTTGGATATGATATTCGAGACGATTCACGGCCTTTCAAAAAAACTTGCCGCTAAAGAACTGAGCGCGTTTGAGGCTACGAAGGCGTACTTGAACCGCATAGAAACGGTTGACAAAAAAGTGCGCGCCTTCATAACCGTATCGCATGAAGACGCGTTAAAAGCCGCGGTGGAGGCCGACAAAAGGCTCTCAGACGGCGACAGGGTAACGCCGCTTACCGGCGTGCCCGTTGCCGTTAAAGACATATTCTGCACATCCGGCATAAGAACAACGTGCGCCTCGAAGATACTTGAAAACTTTGTCCCCCCGTTTGACGCAACGGTTGTAAAAAGGCTTAAAGACGCCGGAGCCGTAATACTCGGCAAGAACAATATGGACGAATTCGCCATGGGCTCGTCAACTGAAAACTCCGCGTTCTTTCCAACGTCAAACCCATGGTCGCTTGATCGCGTGCCCGGCGGAAGCTCCGGCGGAAGCGCGGCGGCGGTGGCCGCGGGCGAGTGCGCCGCGTCGGTAGGAACCGACACCGGCGGCTCCATTCGGCAACCGGCTGGGTGTTGCGGGGTTGTCGGGCTTAAGCCGACGTACGGCAGGGTGTCGCGCTTCGGTATGATAGCCTTCGCGTCTTCTCTTGATCAGGCCGGACCGATAACACGTGACGTAACCGACTCCGCCATAATACTCAACGCCATATCCGGCCGCGACGACCTTGATTCAACGTCCCTTAAAGAAGACAAGCCTGATTTTACCGCTGGCTTGGCTTCAGGCGTAAGAGGGCTTAGAATAGGCATACCGAAAGAATACTTCATAGAAGGCATGGACCCTGAAGTTGAAGCCGCCGTGCGCGCGGCCATAGACGAGCTGAAAAAACAAGGCGCGCAAATAGTTGACATAACACTGCCGCATACCGAATACGCCGTAAGCGTCTATTACCTTGTGGCGACCGCGGAGGCAAGCTCTAACCTCGCGCGTTTTGACGGCGTGAAGTACGGCCTTCGCACGGAAAGCGAAGGCAACCTTCTTGACATGTACAAACGGACGAGGGACGCCGGTTTCGGGCCGGAAGTTAAAAGAAGAATAATGCTCGGCACTTATTCCCTGTCGTCCGGCTACTATGACGCTTACTACAAAAAAGCCTCGCAGGTGAGGACGCTTATAACTAACGACTTTGACGCCGCCTTTAAATCGTGCGACGTTATAGCCACGCCGACCGCGCCGACCGCGGCGTTTAAAAGAGGCGAAAAAGTAAAAGATCCGCTTACCATGTACCTGTCCGACATATTTACGATATCATGCAACCTTGCCGGAATACCGGGCCTGTCAATTCCGTGCGGCTTGACAAAAGACGGTCTGCCCATAGGGCTTCAGCTTCTCGGCAGACGCCTTGACGAAGCAACGCTATTAAAGGCCGCTTTCGCGTACGAGCAGGCGACCGGCTGGCACAAGAAAAGGCCTCAGATATAAAAGATAATCTCCCCGGCCCCTCTCGTGCCGGTTGGCATTTCCGGTTAAAAAAGAGGGGCATCGATAAAAAGGCGTCAACTACCTCTCCATAATGGGAAAAGGTAGCTTTAAAAAACCCCAAGCTTTCGGCATGGGTTTTTATAATTAATTTTTCCATCGGCATTCGCTGTCGCCTCATGACGCAAAAATACTTCGAAAGGTTCGTCAAATGAAATACGAAGCGATAATAGGCCTTGAAATACACTGCCAGCTGTTGACGGAATCGAAACTCTTTTGCGGTTGCAGTACCAAATTCGGGTCTGAGCCTAATACGCAAGTCTGCCCTGTATGCCTCGGTATGCCCGGCGTACTGCCCGTGTTAAACAAAAAGGCCGTTGACTTCGCAATAAAAACCGCCCTTGCCGTGGGGTGCGAAGTGAACGCAAAGAGCATATTCGCGAGAAAAAACTATTTTTACCCCGACCTGCCGAAAGGCTACCAGATTTCACAATACACCGAGCCTCTTGCCGAACACGGCGTTTTAGAAATAGAAGCGGATGGAATTAAAAAGATCGGCATAACGCGCATACACATGGAAGAAGACGCCGGAAAGCTCCTGCACGGCGAAGGCTTGGACCAAGGCAGTAGCTTCGTTGACCTGAACAGGGCCGGAGTACCTCTTATAGAAATAGTAAGCGAACCGGACCTGCGCTCGTCGCTTGAAGCGAATGCATATTTAAAGGCCATGCGCGATATTGTCGTATATCTTGAAGTATGCAACGGCAACATGGAGGAAGGAAGCTTCCGTTGCGACGCCAACGTATCCGTGCGCCCTGTTGGCGAGAAAAAACTCGGCACCAAAGCCGAGCTTAAAAACATAAATTCGTTCAAGTTCGTGAAAGACGCCATAGACTACGAAATAGAACGCCAAATCGGCGTAATCGAAAATGGCGGCAAGGTTATTCAGGAGACGCGCCTTTTCGACCCGGCCAAAGGCATTACAGTGTCAATGCGCAGTAAAGAAGAGGCGCATGATTACCGCTACTTCCCCGAGCCTGATTTAAAGCCTCTCGCGGTTGACGCCGCGTTTGTCGAAAACGCAAAAAACGCCCTGCCTGAGCTTCCGAAGGCAAAGAG
>SCQA01000242.1 GCA_004298725.1 bacterium | reverse complement strand
GGGTGTTTGACGACCTTCTTACAACGGTCGGCGACCTCTTCATGGAACTCTCTTTTTTCAAGACCCTGTCGCACAGCCTGAAATCCATAGCGTTTAAAGACGGCGTATTCCGCCTCGGCAAAACCATAAACAAACTGCATGAAAACATCCTCTCTGCCCGCATGCTTCCGATAAAAGACTTAACCAACGGGCTTCCTCGCGTGGTAAGGGACATTTCGCTTAAAACCGGCAAAAAAGCCGAACTTAAAATAACCGGCGACGAGATAAGCCTTGACAGGACTATACTTGAAAACCTCGGCTCGCCGCTTGTGCACATAATACGAAACTGCGTTGACCACGGCATTGAAACGCCTGATAAGAGGCAAAAAGCGGGCAAGAGCGCAACCGGCATTATTATGGTGAACGCGCACACCAAGCTTGACAAGGTCGTTATAAAAATATCTGACGACGGGGCCGGCATTGACATAAATAAAGTAAAGGAGCGCGCCGCGTCTCTCGGAGTTTCAAAAGAACATTTAAGCGCGATAAGCGACACCGCCGCGCGCATGTTGATTTGCCTGCCGGGGCTTTCCGCGGCGGACAAAATTACCGAAACCTCCGGCAGAGGCGTGGGAATGGACATAGTCAAAAACGTCATAGAAAACATCGGCGGCACGCTGAAAATTGACTCGGTGCGCGGCAAAGGCACTGAAATAAGCCTTGAACTTCCGCGCACTTCGTCCATAATAAAGGCGCTCATGGTCGAAGCGGCCGGCGAAATATTCCTTCTGCCCATATCAAAGGTGAGAAAGGTTCTTGAAATCAGCGCGGGCGACGCAAGAGCCGGCATTGTCAGCTACAACGAAACTAACGTGCCGATAATCAGCCTTGCCAAAATATTCGGCATTACCGAGGGAGTAGCGCAAAAGGATATGGCAACGGTCGTCATAGTGGAATGGCACACAGCCGATGAAGATAATAACGCCGCCCTTGACGCGCCGAGAGGCCTTGCCGCGCTTCTTGTTGACGACTTTGGCGATGAAATTGACGCCCACGTAAAACCTCTTCTGCCGCCAATATCAAAGCTCTGGGGAGCAGTCGGCATAACTATAACGGGCGACGGCCGCCCGGTTTTTCTTTTGGACGTCTCGAAAATAATAGCCGCCGCCTTAACCCATAAATAAATTCCTACAATGAACGTGAGCCTGCTTGAAAAACTTCTAAACGATGTAAAACTCGGGCGCACAGGCGTTACGGATGCGCTGAACAAGCTGAAATTCCTGCCGTACGAAGAGCTTGAATGCGCCACGCTTGACACGCACCGTTCTTTAAGGCAGGGCTTTCCTGAAGTAATCTTCGGCCTCGGCAAAACAACCGCGCAGATAAAAGCCATAGTAATTGCCATGCTTAAACGAAAAGAAAACGTCCTTATAACAAGGCTTGACGCTAAAAAAGCAACAGCGCTTAAGAAGACTTTTCAAACGGCCAAATACAACGCTACGGCAAAAACCATATTCATCAAAACTCACCCTGTAAAAAAAATCGGCAAAGGCAAGATACTCGTCATATCAGCCGGCACGTCCGATATACCTGTTGCCGAAGAAGCCGCGGTAACGGCCGAATGCATGGGCAACGACGTCGCGCGGCTATACGACGTGGGCGTCGCGGGCCTGCACAGGCTGTTAAACAAAAAAAACGACCTTTTTTCAGCAAACGTTATAATCGCCGTAGCGGGCATGGAAGGCGCGCTTCCAAGCGTAGTCGCCGGCCTTGTGTCAAGGCCGGTCATAGCCGTGCCCACGAGCGTAGGTTACGGCGCGAACCTCGGCGGCATAACAACGCTTATGGCCATGCTAAACTCATGCGCCGCCGGAGTGACGGTTGTAAACATTGACAACGGTTTTGGCGCGGCTTACACGGCAAGCCTTATAAACAAGGAATAAGTCTTACGCATAAGAAAGGCAGGACATTTTACGTTGGTTCGAGTTTGCAACGTGAACCAAAAAGTTCTTTCATCCGAAAATCACGCGCAATTTTAAATCAACAAATAATCCGGTTCAGTATTTCAAAGAGAAGCGGCAAAGAAAGAGGCAACGTAGTTTTGAAAATGCGGTTTTCCGTCCAAAACCTTTGCTTTATAAGGGGTGAATTGGCGGCCTTTAAATTATCTTGGGCGGCTGTGGTTTAAAACCTGAAGCCACGGGGCAAATTCAAGTTTAACAATAAAATTGGCCTGTCACACGCGGCACCTCCAATTTTGTGATTTAGGTTACATCAAGAAAATTTAAAATCCCCTATAATTCACCTATATAATTCAAATAAAAGATCATCAGAGGGCCAAAACGGCTTCACTGATGTGAATATAGAAACAATCAAAGCAAGGAGGCAGTTATGATTGCGGCACACGTAAGCGCGGAAGTAGAGACGGGCATTAAACTGACAAGGGAAGGACGCTTCACCGAGGCTCTTGACGCGTTTGACAAGGACATACTTTTCACTCATTATCCGTTGGCTCTGTCATGCTACGCGCTCTGCCTCGCGGAGGTGGACGCAAACTACGAAAGGGCGTTGTCACTCTCTCTTGCGGCATCAGAAAAGGAGTTTTACAACCCTGAAATTTACCAGAACTTCGGCAGAATTCTTCTGCTGACGGGACAAAAGACATCGGCCATAAAGGTGTTCAGAAAAGGCCTTAAATTCGATAGCGGGCACGCCGGACTTAGAAACGAAATACACAAGCTTGGCCTCAGAAGAAAGCCGGTTGTAACATTTCTGCCGAGACAAAACTTCGTCAACAGGTTTTTCGGCCTGCTCTCTTACAAAATAGCGTCATAAGTTCAAAGTTCCTGCAACTGAAACAGGCCTTGCCGCAAACGCGGCAAGGCCTGTTTTTTATTTCTACAGATGCCAAGCGAAGTCCCGCTTTTCTAAAACATGTCAAATTCTATCTACCTTAACAATAAACACCCTGCCGGCAAAATCCCTCTCAAACACATCTGAAAAGGTCAATGTTGACATTTATTGTTAATATTATAAAAATTTTAATTAAACAAGCTATACATATATGCAAATATACTGTCAATTATACTATGACATATCACAATAAATTTACCTTGACAAAGCGTATGGTTATCGTTTAAAAATATACCTAAAGATTTGAACTAATTCGTCGAATAATTATTATACTCTAAAATCTATCATCTTGACAATGGGGGCTTATGAGCATCTCGAGCAACGTGAGCATCAAAAATTTTTTATTTGGCATCATCGGGCTTCTTACAATTTTGTTGGTTATACTCTCCATATCAAACCTCGTCTTCTACTACAAAGAAAATAAACAGATACAAAAAATCAATCTTGCCAATTCCATAGCCGACAACATACTTGAAGCCTCCGGGTTTTTAGCGCAGGAGCGCGGCATAACATCCGCGGCGCTTTCATCAAAAAGTACGGCTGACCGCGAAACGCTAAGCCTTTTACAAAGCGTAAGAGAAAAAGCTGATAAGCCTATAAACGAGACATTCGCGCTTTCAGCGAGACTTTCTGAAACAGACGCGCAAAACGACGACTTCAAATCCATAGTTAAAAAAACGCGCGAGGGGTTTCTTATCGTCCAAAATGCCCGCTCCAGCGTTGACGCCAACCTGAGTAAAACAGAAAAAAATTACGAGGCCATGGAATGGATAAACACCATGACTTCATTCATAGATACGGCGGCGGAGTTGCGCCATGAAGCAATTGAAACAAGCGCTCGCGGCGATTTGATCGCGGAAGCAACAAGGCTTAACGTTGAACTCAAGCAGGCGGCCTGGCTTGTAAGCGAATACGCCGGCAGGGAGCGGGCAAATCTGGCGCCGTTTATAACCTTAAAAAAACCTGTTGACTCCGTGACAATGGAAAAGCTAAGGGGGTTCAGCGCCATTGTGGATGTAAATATCAATATTATATCGCGCCTTAAAGAGATGCGCGGAATGGACGCTGTAGTGCTCAGTGCCTTATCAAGAATGGATGAAACCTTCAATAATCGCTTCCAGAAAACTCGCAAGGCCGTTTACTCGGCCTCTGCCACCGGCAACTACCCAATATCAGGAAAAGAATGGATAGATAAAAGCACCGAGGCCATAAACTCGACGCTTGAAGTTTCAAGCGCCGTGGGCGCCATGGTGCATCACGCGTACGCGAACGTAAGCGACGCAAGATGGAATATGGCGCTGGCCGTTATCCTTCTTGCTTTTGTAATATGCGTCTGCCTGCTCTCGCTACGCGGCATAAGAAGAAAAATCGTACTGCCCATGAATTACTTAAGCAATACGATGTCCGCGATTGAAAAAACAAAAGACCTCACCATAAAACTTAACGTGGAAACCAGCGACGAAAGCGGGGCAATGGCGGAAGCGTTCAATAAGATGATTAGCGGCCTTCACTTTATCATAAAAGAAACGCGCGCCTCCATTGAGCGGCTTGCCTCGGCCTCGGAAGAGTTGTCAGCGTCGGCCATGCAGATAGCCGACGGCGGAAAGGCGCAAAGCGCAAGGGCCGCGCAGGTGTCCACCGCGGCCCAGCAGATGAGCGCCACCATAGTGGAAGTTGCAAAGAACATCTCCGACGCCTCGTCGGCCGTTAAAGAAACAAGCGCGGTAGCCAAATCAAGCGGAAAAATCGTAACGGAAACAATAACCAGCATGAACGGCATTTCAACCACGGCTAAGCAGTCCAGCAGGATTATATCCACGCTTGGCGGGAGGTCAAAAGAAATCGGCAAGATAATAACCGTAATAGAGGACATCGCCGACCAGACAAACCTCCTTGCGCTTAACGCCGCCATAGAAGCCGCGAGGGCAGGGGAGCAAGGCAGGGGCTTCGCCGTGGTAGCCGACGAAGTAAGAAAGCTCGCTGAGAAGACCATGCAGGCCACGAAAGAGATAAGCGCAATGATAAAACCCATGCAGGACGACACGGCATTGGCCATGGCGTCAACCGAAGAAGAAGTACGCGCCGTAGAGCAAGGCGTAAAGCTTGCTAAAGACGCCGGAGAGGCGCTTACAAGCATCTCAGTCAAGGTTAACGACGTGAACGTCATGATGAACCAGATAGCCTCGGCAACAGAAGAACAATCAACAACCACGGAACAGATAAGCAACGACATAGAAGCCGTGGCAACCGTGGTAAAAGAAACATCCGACAGCGCCCAGCAGATAGCGCGAGCGAGCCAAAACATCGCCGAACTTGCGGCAGGGCTGAAAACGCTTGTGGACACGTTCAAAATAACAGGCGTTCTGCACTCTAACCCTGCTTTAAAAAATGATGATACTGAAAAACAGCTAAAGCTTGTTCGCTTTGACAAATTTGAAAAAAACGGCGCTACGGCTACGTCCTCAATTTAACAAGTGCCGCTAAAACAACGGCCTCGCGGCATAAGCCGCGAGGCCGTTGTTTATTTATCGTTTCCGTTCTCCGGCGTTTTAGCAATTTAAAAAAGCGGGCTTTTTAATATTATTACGTTGCAATAACTGCTATTTTGCCAAACGAAGCAACTGCACTGAATTAACGCGGTCAAAGCTTCTTCTTTCAATATACGTTAATTATGCTCTTGTGTTTTATGAAAGTTTATATCCGGCCATTGCTCGATCACGTAATTAAGTTGCCACTCGCTCGGAGCAAGGAACGCGAGGTTTCCCTCCGAATCATAGGCAAGCCTTGACATATTGTCCTTCTCGAACTCGTTAAGTTTTTTCTTGTCGCCTGAGCTTATCCAGCGCGCCCTTGCCACTCCGGTAGCTTCGTAAACGGCATCAACGCCGTATTCGTCTTTAAGCCTTGCCATAGTCACGTCGGACTGCAACGCGCCGATAGCCCCCAATATATAATCGTTACTCGTGCAGGGCCTGAATACCTGCACAGCGCCTTCTTCCGTAAGCTGTTCAAGCCCTTTCTGAAGCTGTTTAACCTTCAGCGGATTTTTCAGCAAAACTCTTTTGAAGTGCTCCGGCGCGAAGTTCGGAATACCCGTGAACTTCAGAGGCTCCTTTTCCGTAAACGTATCGCCTATTTTTATAGTGCCGTGGTTATGTATGCCTATGATGTCGCCGGGGTATGCCTCTTCCACATGCACCCTGTCCTGCGCCATGAAAATAGTGGCGTTGGCAAGGGCTATCTCTTTGCCTGTTCTATGATGAATTACTCTCATACCCCTTGTGAATTTCCCAGAGCATATCCTTACAAAAGCAATTCTGTCTCTGTGCGACGGGTCCATGTTGGCCTGTATTTTGAAAGCAAACCCGGAGAACGCATCTTCGTACGGGGAAACTTCCCTCGTACCGGTAGTGCCGACCATGCCGGTCAGGCCGGTTTGCCTTTCCGGTTGAGCTTCCGATGTTACGGCGGCCCTTGGCATAGGGCAAGGCGCCATCTCGACAAAAGCGTCAAGAAGCTCCTTAACGCCAAAGTTGTTTATCGCGCTTCCGAAAAATACCGGAGTCTGGTTCCCCTTCATGTAATGGTCATACTCAAAAGGGCTTGCCGCGCCCTTTAACAATTCTATATCTTCCCTTAACTCATCAGCCTGCCTGCCAAGCAACTCATCAAGTTTAGGGTCGTTAATGTCTGTTATGGTAACTATGTCCTGCCCCCTCTTCTCTTGTCCCGGGGTAAAGAGGTTCAATTCCTTTTTATAAATATTATATACGCCCTTGAAACCCTTGCCTGAGCCTATGGGCCATGAAAGCGGCGCGCACTCTATCTGTAATTTGTCTTCAATATCGTGCATAAGGTCAAGCGGGGAAAGCCCTTCGCGGTCAAGCTTGTTGATGAACGTTATAATGGGGGTATTTCTCATGCGGCAAACCGCCATAAGTTTTTCGGTCTGCGCCTCTACTCCCTTGGCGCTGTCTATTACCATAAGGGCGCTGTCAACGGCTGTGAGCACCCTGTAGGTATCCTCTGAAAAGTCCTGATGCCCCGGAGTATCCAGCAGGTTTATCTCATAATCCCTGTAATTAAACTTCATCACGGAAGTAGTTACCGAGATGCCGCGTTCCTTCTCTATGGCCATCCAGTCGCTTGTGGCGTGTCTGGAAGATTTACGCGCCTTAACCGCGCCGGCCATTTGTATCGCGCCGCCGAAGAGGAGCAATTTTTCCGTAAGCGTGGTTTTACCGGCGTCCGGGTGACTTATTATTGCGAACGTGCGCCTGCGATTTACTTCTTTCTCAAACTTGCTCATCTAAACTAACCGCCTTTTGTGCCGATATCTTCTCTGAAAATAACCTCATCAATTGCTTCCATTAACTTTTAATTATACAATAACGGCTCAATTTGGTCAATCTATTAACAATTCTCTTTATATTATGTTATGCTATAAAACTAATTTTTTTCTCGGAAGGGGCAAGATGGCTTTAATAAACTTGAGACGCATAACCATAGGGTTCGGCAGTCCTCTGCTGATAGACGGAGTCGACCTTCAGATAGAAAGGGGCGAGCGGGTTTGCCTTGTGGGGCGTAACGGAGCCGGAAAATCTACCCTCATGAAGGTGGTAAGCGGCGAGGTTAAACCAGATGGCGGCGAAATTACGACACAACAAGGGCTGAAAGTTACGAGGTTGACGCAAGAAGTTTCGCAAAACCTTACAGGCACTGTCTTCGATGTAATCGGTAGCGGACTCGGAGATATTTATAAACTTCTCGCCGAGTACCACAACGTAAGCCGGACGCTTGGCGAAGGCAACGAAAAAGCCTTAGCCGAGTTTGAGCGGATACACCACGAGCTTGACACAAAGGGCGGCTGGCAGGCAAGCCAGATGGTGGAAACCGTTATATCCATGCTTAAATTGCCGGCTGATACGGATTTTTCCGCGCTCTCCGGCGGCTACAAAAGGCGCGTACTCCTCGCAAGGGCGCTTGTCTCCAGCCCAGACCTGCTCTTATTGGACGAACCCACTAACCACCTTGACATAGAGTCCATCAATTGGCTTGAGGAGTTCCTCATCACTTACAGAGGCACTCTCCTCTTCGTGACTCACGACCGTATGCTCCTGCAAAAGCTTGCCACGCGCATTATAGAGCTTGACAGAGGCAAGCTTACAAGCTGGCAGTGCGACTACAGAACTTACCTTGAGCGCAAAGAGGCGCTCCTGAGTTCCGAGGCCCAGCAAAACGCCCTGTTTGACAAAAAACTTTCCGAAGAAGAAACATGGATTCGCCAAGGCGTCAAGGCCCGCAGAACAAGAAACGAAGGCAGGGTCAGGGCATTGATGGAAATGAGAAAGGAACGCAGAGACAGAAGGGAACTCGAAGGCAACGCCAAGATGAAACTTCAGGAGGCGGAGCTTTCAGGCAAACTCGTCATTGAAGCCAAGAATTTAAGCTACTCGTATGACAACGGCAACTCTATTATAAAAGACTTCTCAACAACTATAATAAGAGGCGACAAAGTCGGCATAATCGGCCCCAACGGCTCGGGCAAAAGCACGCTTTTAAAGCTCCTGCTCGGAAAACTTAATCCGGTGAAAGGTAGCGTACGCTTGGGAACACGCCTTGAAGTGGCTTATTTCGACCAGCACAGGGCCGTACTCGACGAGGAACGCACGGTTCAAGACAACATCGGCGACGGCAACGACCAGATAATAATAGACGGTAAACCCCGCCATATCATCGGCTACCTTCAAGATTTTCTCTTCTCCCCTTCCCGCGCGCGGACTCCGGTGAAAGTGCTCTCCGGCGGAGAGAGGAACCGGCTTCTTTTAGCTAAACTGTTTACGAAACCGTCGAACGTGCTTGTTATGGACGAGCCGACTAACGACCTTGACAGCGAAACACTTGACCTTCTCGAAGAGCTTCTTCTCGACTATCAGGGTACTGTACTGCTCGTAAGCCATGACAGGGCATTTCTGAATAACATTGCCACGAGCACGCTGGTATTTGAAAAGGGCGGCCTTAACGAATATATCGGCGGGTATGACGATTGGCTCCGCCAAAAGCCGAAAGCATCCGAAGAAAAGAACGAAAAGAAACAAAAACAAGAAAAAACGAAAAAAGACAAGGCAAAGATGAGCTGGAAGGAAGAGCGCGAACTTAACGATTTACCCGCGAGAATAGAAGCGCTTGAAGCGGAACAACATCAATTATTTGAAAAAATGGCTGACCCGAACTTCTTCAAGCAAATCGAAAAAATGTCCGAGGCAAAGGCGCGGATGGACGTGGTGGAAGCCGAACTTGCTGATTCTTACTCAAGATGGGAAGAGCTTGAGGCTAAAAAAGGGGCTACAGTGTGAACTGTAGCCCCTTTTGAATTCTGGTGGAGGGTACCGGGATCGAACCGGTGGCCTGCTGATTGCGAACCAGCCGCTCTCCCATCTGAGCTAACCCCCCAAGCTATACGGCATACAACGGTTATGTTATACGCGCTTACGCAACACTGCCTAACCAAACGCAAAATACAAACATCAAAAAACCGCAAAACGAGTCACGGCAAAAAATGAACCGACGTTTACCGTTAGCATACGCCGCGCAACAAACCCGGCACGTAAAACCATGACATATACAAATAACAAAAACAAAAGGCATTCGCAAGCAATTTATGCCGTATGACAAGAATAAAGTCCATGCGCCGCGCCGTCAAGAGGAAACTCCTAATGCGCGGCATTAGGGAAAAAGCTGAAAAAGGAAGACAAAGAATAATTTTTTAGTCTTCGCCGTCCACTTTCCGGCGTTTGTTTTTGGCAAAAGAGCGTATGCGCTTGGATGAAAGCCTTTTTTCACGCGAGGCGCGGGTCGCGCCGGTCTTAACGCGTTTTTTAGGCGGCGTTACAGCCGAAAGGATCAGCTCTTTAAGTTTAAAAAGCGCGTCCTCGCGGTTTCTCTCCTGCGTGCGAAAGCGCCGCGAAACGACAACGACGACACCTTCAGACGTAGCAGAACCCCCGGCCAAACGCAAAAGCCTTTCCTTAACGTCAGGCCGAAGCCCCTTTGATTGAAGCGCGTCAAAACGCAAGCGCACGGCAGTGGCAAGCTTATTTACGTTCTGGCCGCCCGGGCCTCCGGACGTAAAAAATTCTTCCTGAATGTCTTTTTCATCAATTATTATTTTATTGTTTACGCGTATCATGCTAAAGCTCCACCCATTTTGAAAGCGCAGGGTAATAAAGACCTTTTTTAATCTCCCTTGTTTCACCGGCAAGGCGAGATCGGAAGAGC
>SCQA01000241.1 GCA_004298725.1 bacterium | reverse complement strand
CCCGCATACAACGCCGAGCATACGGTAGCCAAAACCATTGAAGCGCTTATAAAACAAAATTACCCCAAAGACCTTTTTGACATCACGGTAATTGACGACGGCTCAACGGACAACACCGGCAACATTATAAAAAAATATCCTGTGCAACATGCAAGGCAGTCGAATAAAGGCCCGGCAACGGCCCGCAACCTCGGCGCAAAACTTACCAAGAGCGAAATATTGCTCTTTACCGATGCGGACTGCGTGCCAAGCGCTGACTGGATACGTGAAATGATACGGCCTTTTACCGACCCCAAGATTATGGCGGTTAAGGGCGCATACATAGGCGGCCAGCGCGAGCTTATGGCGCGGTTTTCTCAGCTTGAATTTGAAGAAAGATTTGAAATGCTGAAAAAAGTTGAATACATAGACATGGTTGATACCTACTCAGCTGGCTTTAGAAGAAATATATTTGAAAAGATGGGCGGCTTTGATACAAGCTTTCCCGAAGCTAACAGCGAAGACTTGGACCTCTCTTACAGAATGTCTTATGCCGGTCATAAAATGGTCTTTAACCCCTTCGCTACGGTCGGCCACTTAAACCATCCCGACTCAATAAGCCGGTACGCTAAAATCAAATTCTCAAGAGGTTATTGGAGAATGGTTGTGTACAAAAGGTTTCCCGGCAAGGCTGTAAAAGACACCTACACGCCCCAGACCCTTAAACTTCAAATACTCGCTTTTCTGCTTATCGCTGGCTCTATTCCGTTTACGGCAGTAGCGCCGGCCTATGGCGTTTATATGCTCATTTTAAGCGTTGCTATTTTCATATTGCTCTCAATCCCGTTTGCTCTTATGGCGCTCAAAAAAGACCCGCTTCTTGCGTTTTTGTCGCCCGCGTTTTTATTTCTTAGAGCTGTCTCGATCGGTTCAGGGGCGTTATGGGGCGTTCTGAGAACAAAGGGCTGAGTTAAGGTTATGACGCATTCCGAAGAAATAATAAAGAGCGTCTGCAGGGTCTGCCACGGCGGTTGCGGAGTCTTTGTCCACGTAAAAGACGGCAAAATTGTAAAAGTAAAAGGCGACCCGGCCTCCCCCATGAACAAAGGGTGGATGTGCGTTAAGGGCATATTCTCTCCTGAAATAGCCAACCACCCGGACAGGTTAAAAAAGCCTCTCAAACGCAAAAAAGGCAGGGGCGAAGGCGTTTGGGAGGAAATATCCTGGGATACGGCCCTTGGTGAAATAGCGGAAAAGATTGAGAAGTTCCGGCAGGAGTCCGGCCCTGAGTCCATAGCGCTCGGGCAAGGCACGGGCAGGCACCACTATATGCACGTGGTGAGGTTCGCAAACGCCCTTGGCACGCCAAACTGGTATGAACCGGGACTTGCCCAGTGCTTTATTCCGAGGATAACCGTTAGCAACCTAACATACGGCGGTTTTGTCGTAGGCGATTATTACGGCGACACGCCGCCTAAGTGCATTTTATTCTGGGGGCATAACCCGCTTATAACCGGACCAGACGGCGAATTGGCCATTTCCGTTAAACGCGCACTTGATACCGGATGCAAGGCCATAGCCATAGACCCGCGAATGACCGAAACAGCCAAGAAATGCAGCCTGTGGCTTGCGGTAAGGCCGAGCACCGACTCTGCCATGGCGCTTGCCATGATACATATAATCATAAACGAATCAATCTACGACAAGGACTTTGTTGAGAATTGGACTTTCGGGTTTGACGAGCTTAAAAAACATGTCGAGCCTTTTTCCCCGCAGTGGGCTGAAAAAATAACAACTGTTCCGGCGTCAAAGATAATCGAAACAGCAAGAACTTACGCCCTTAATAAGCCGGCGATACTCGAATGGGGATTAGGATTAGAACAGAACCATAATTCACTGCAAACAGTCAGGGCCATAGCCATATTAAGGGCGATTACCGGCAATCTCGACATACCGGGCGGCGACATACTCGGCATGAATATAATCAGGAGCTATCCTACCTTAAAAGACAAACTCCCTGAAGGCGCGGCGAAAAAGAGGCTTGGGGGCGAAACTTACAAACTGCTTGGCGGCTGGAGAGCGTTCATGCCGTCCGCTCATATACCAACCCTTTTTAAAGCCATGAGAACAGGCGAGCCTTATAAAATAAGAGCGCTACTCGTATTCGGCAATAATACGCTTACGGCGGTGGCTAATTCCAAAGAGGTCTATGAGTCGCTTAAAGCGCTTGAACTTCTTGTTGTAACGGACCTCTTCATGACGCCTACGGCGGCTATGGCCGACTACGTACTGCCTGCCGCGTTTTGGACAGAAGTAAACCAGGTAATAGGCTACCCTCTTGTGGTTGAGAATATGGTTATGGCCCAGCCCAAGCTGACCCAAACAGGGGATTGCAGGCAAGATGAATGGATAATGGACGAACTGGCAAAGAGGCTTAACCTGCCGGGATCAACGGAAAATCTTGAAAGTGTCATGAATTATCAGCTTGAGCCTCTTGGCATTACGTTTGATGAATTAAAGAAAAGGGCATTTGTGTTCCCTAAGCACGAATATAGAAAATATGAAAAGCACGGCTTCAGAACGCCTTCAAGAAAGGTCGAGTTATATTCAAAATCGCTTGAGCGGTTAGGCTACGGCCCGCTTCCAACATTTAGCGAGCCGCCTGAAAGCCCTGTGTCCGCGCCTGATATTGCAAAGGACTTTCCTTATATCCTTATAACGGGAAGCAGAAGGCTTGAGTTTTTCCATAGCGAGCACCGCCAGATAGAATCTTTAAGAAAGCTAAGGCCCGACCCTTCGGTCGAAATGCACTCTGAGGTTGCAAAAAAACACGAGATAAAAAACAACGACTGGGTAAAGGTGTCGTCCCCGAGAGGCTCTATAAGAATGAGGGCGCTAATTACGGATGACATACACCCTGATGTTATAAACGTTGAGCACGGGTGGTGGTTTCCTGAGAAGAAAGGGCCTGATTACGGCGTATGGGAATCGAACGCGAATATCCTCACAAACAACGCGCCTCCTTATGACCCCGGCTTCGGCTCTTATCAGCTAAGAGGGCTTCTCTGCAAGGTTGAAAAAGAAGAGCAATAAGCTTCCTTAAAAGCGGAGCTTTCCGGCAAAATGCCTATCGCCATTACTAAACTTCCCGATTTTTTCTTAAATTCCCTTAAAGTTTAAAGACTGGTAACGCTTTACACAATAGCGCCGGGGGTGTATTATCTACCCATATATATGAAAAACGTCAGAATATTACCTGTATTTGAACACAGAAGCCAGCCTATAGTGCCTCTTAGCATATTTTTAGCGCGCCTTTTAAAAAGCACGGCAGTGGCAGTTGTCGTAGTGGCTGTGGCTCTGTCCGTTGGGGTGCTCGGATACCATTACATAGAGGGGCTTTCATGGATGGATACTTTTCTGAACGCCTCGATGATACTTGGCGGCATGGGGCCTGTAAATGAATTGCATTCAAATACCGGCAAAACATTCGCCGGAAGTTACGCGCTCTTTTCAGG
>SCQA01000240.1 GCA_004298725.1 bacterium | reverse complement strand
CATAAGTCAAGCCTAATTCGTAACATTTTTGATTATTTTTTGTTAATTAACGTAACATATTACTAATAAAGCTTATGCTGAAATTTTTTATTAAATTTAAAATGACTATGCACAAAGTGTGGGTGATATTTGTTTTTGCAGTAATACGAACTGAAATAAAAAGATATATATACGTTTTTCGAGGCAGTATCAGGTTTAAACAAACAGCTATGACAATGGAAAGCGGGTTTTACTGATAGAACATTAAAAACAGAAAAAATGTTTAATCAATATATTCACAATAGAGCCTCCGTCACTTTTCCGCTTTTTTAATAAACTCGTCAATTTTATCGCGCACCTCGCTCATGAGATCTACGAACTGTATGCCCATGCCCGGTTCTTTTTTAAGCGACGGGTCGAAACCGCGCGCCCAGACCACTCTGCACCGGCTCTTTACTTCAATATCTTCCGTGGCAAGCTTGAAGCAGATGTCAAACTCCTCTCCGGCCTTTTTAGGGTTAACGGTTGTTATGAACATGCCGTCCCTACCGAGGGTTTTACCGTAGCCGAAAAAGACGCCTTTTTCATCCACCCCTTTTACCTTGAGAACAAGGAGGTGTTTTCTGAGCGTCTTTCTCCGGTTTGATCTGAGAAGAACGTAGTTTCCGTCGCTATCATTTTTACCACCTGCCATAATGAATAATCTCCTTAAGAGGCTTTCTTGTCTTTTCTTCTTTTTTCAGTTCAACTACAGGGTAGCCGACGGCAATAACGGCGACAACATCCATATGCCCGGGTATGCCGACTATCTCCTTCACTTGCTGGGCGTCTATGGCCGCAACCCAACAACAGCCAAGGCCTTCGGCTGTAGCCGCGCCGATCATTTCAGTTACGGCTATAGAAACATCCACCCATGCGTAATTGCGGCTGTCTGTCTTCCTTACCCACGCTTGCAACGGGTCCGCGCAAGCGACAATTACAATAGGGGCTTTTTTGAAGCCTTCTTTGGTAAATGTTTCATTAAACCGTTTTCTGTCTTTATTATCAATAACGACAAAATGCCACGGCTGGCGGTTGGCCGCGCTCTGCGCCCTGTTTAAAACGTTTAAAAGCCGTGAAAGGACGTCGTCGGGAACAGGTGCGTCGCCAAATTCCCTTATGCTTTTTCTTCTGTCGTAAAGCTCATAAAACGTCTTAAGTTTATCGTCCATGCGCGCCCCTCATTTACCTTTGCGTCTTCATTATTTTATACAATCGTTATATCAAAGCGTCAACAAAATCCGTAGCGTTAAAATCGCGAAGGTCGTCAACGGACTCGCCAACGCCTATAAAGCGTATCGGTATGTTGAGTTCTTTTGCTATGGCTATTATTATGCCGCCCTTTGCAGTGCCGTCAAGCTTGGTAATGGCAATGCCGCTTACGTCAACGGCTTCTTTAAAAAGGCGCGCCTGATTCAAAGCGTTCTGCCCGGTTGACGCGTCAAGTACAAGCAGGTTTTCGTGCGGCGCGCCGGGCAGTTCCCTCTCCACCACGCGCTTGACCTTTTTAAGTTCTTCAACAAGATTGGTTTTGGTATGTAACCTTCCGGCGGTATCAAGAATAAGCACGTCCGCGCTTCTCGCCTTCGCGGCTCTGACGGCGTCAAAAGCCACTGCGCCCGGGTCTCCGCCCTGCGCCTGATGAATAACCGTACAACCGGTTCTTTCACCCCATAACTGAAGCTGTTCAATGGCCGCGGCCCTGAATGTGTCTCCGGCGGCAAGCATAACGGACTTGCCTTCAGACGAATACCTTGACGCAAGCTTGCCGATGGTGGTGGTTTTGCCCACGCCGTTTACGCCAAGCACCATTATTACAAAAGGCTTGGCTCCTGACGCACCGCCTGTTACGTCAAGCGGCCTTTCAACTTCCTTTAAAATATTATAAATGGAATTTTTTAAATGGCTTTTGAGCTTTTCCTCATCGCGGCCAGCCATGATATTTCTAAGACCGTCAACGATTTCCGCTGACGCACTCACTCCAACGTCTGAGGTTATAAGAGACTCTTCAAGCGCTTCGAGCACC
>SCQA01000239.1 GCA_004298725.1 bacterium | reverse complement strand
CGCGCCGCCGCACTCTCTAAAACAAGCATAGAAGACATATTTAAACAAGGGAGGCTGGAACTCAATGGAGACCGCGACGACTAATGAAGGTTGGGTGTATTTGAAAAACTCTCCAAAGTGGCACTACATCAGAAACAGAACGTCGCTTTGTAATAAGTTTTTATATCTCGGCACGCAGGAGCTGGAACAGGGTAATAACAATAGCCCTGATAACTGCGCTGTTTGCCGTAAAAAACTTGAGAAAGAAAAGGCAGAGGTGAACTCTTGAGGAAGAGCGCTCCCATAGCTAAAAATCCGCATTCAGTAAATGTGCGTAGCCGCCTCCTTTCCGCGTTGTTCGCGAAGGCGCAAAACCGCGGGGTTGATGCGGACGCACTGCGTGACGATATTGCCCCGGCGGTGCTTGGCAAACGCTTATCCGAAGCCAATGCGCGTGAGATAGTAAAGCTCCTTGACCATGTAATGGCGCTCTACCAGACCGCCCCCACCCTCCCCTCAGTCCCCTCCCATCAAGGGAGGGGAAGCCTCGTCCCCTCGCCCTTCCCGACCGCACAAGGGGAGAGGGAAAAGCAGGGAGAGTTCAAACGTTACCCATCCTCCCGTGCCGGCCTCGTGGCCGAGCTTGAGGACGTAGCACGCATACGTTGGGGCGCGGATTACGAAAAAAGCCTTAATGCCTTTGTCAACAGCAACTCCATAAAGGCCGTCACGCACTACAGGTTTTTGAACGTCGCCGCGCTCAAAGCCGTTAAAGAGCGGATAAAGGAATTAAGCGCAAAGGGCTTGGAATGAATGAAGACGTTATAAATAAACTTCCCGGCGATCTTCGCGAAGTCGCGGAGATTGTTGGCGTGGATAACGCCCTCGCCCTTGTGGAGCGTTTCGGCGGCACATATATTCGTGTGCCAAAGTGCGAAGGTTTGCTACGCGATATACGCGACAATAGCATCCGTGCGCTCTATGACTCCGGCAAGCACGACATTCGCGCGCTGGCATTAAAATACAGGCTCACGGACAGAACAATAAGCGAAATTCTGAAAAAAACCAACGTCGCGGTCCCACAGCCACTGCTCGACCTGTTCGCCACTCATCTGAAATAGCTCATCTGAAGTTCTTCCGGTTTTCATACGCCATACTCCGCAAGTATAATCCAAGACAGTCAACCGTTTCATCCCGTACCGTGAGGCGGGGCGAAAGCCCCGCCCACCTCCTTAAACTTAATAATTGAATGATGACTCTATCCGAAAAACAGCGCAGGTTTACCCTTATGGTTGCCAAGCTCATCGCATGGGCTTATGCAAACGGTTTTGAGCTTACGTTCGGCGAGGCATACCGCACGCCCGAACAGCAGGAGATTTACGTCAAGGCAGGCAAATCGAAGACACTAAAATCAAAACACCTCGAACGCCTCGCAATTGACGTAAATCTCTTTATTCAGGATGAATATAAAACCGATGCGGACTCGTACAGGCCGCTCGGCGAATTTTGGAAGTCGCTCGACCAGGGTAACCGCTGGGGCGGCGACTGGGGCTGGGACGCCAACCATTTTGAATATGCCGGAGACAACCGTGAACCATGAAGTTCGTGCCTGTGTTGAAATAAAAAATTTGTCCGATGAGACGAGGCGATACCTGCAACATATTTTTAGGAACCGTCTGCAAAGCATCTCCGCGCACGCGGAACTTGCGCTTGATGAGGCTTTGTCGCCCACAACACAAACCCACTGCGTGGCGATACGCGAAGCAGTCACAGGTATAAGCGAAGATATGACGAGGTTGGGGCTATGACATTCGACTGGAAAACATTAGTTGAGACGGTAGCGCCGACGCTTGCCACCGCGCTTGGCGGCCCTCTGGCCGGCATGGCCACGCAGGCTATATCAGCCGCCGTGCTCGGCAAGCCAGATGGCGCGCATGACGAGCTGAGCGCCGCGCTGGAATCGGCAACACCGGACACGCTCCTGAAGCTCAAACAGGCCGAACAGGATTTTGCCGTAAAGATGAAGGAGTTGGGCATTGAGGCGGAGAAGATTGCCGCCAATGACAGGGACAGCGCGCGCAAACGTGAGATGGCGGTAAAAGACAAGGTTCCGGCACACTTGGCATATTTTGTCTTTGCCGGGTTCTTTGCCACGCTGGCGGCCATCATATTCGTGGATATACCCGCCGCGGCGCACGACATACTGCTCTCTATGTGCGCAAGCCTCGGTACTCTCGCCATAACGATAACGACGTATTATTACGGCTCCTCCTCCGGGTCTGCCCAGAAAACGGCGATGATAGACCAGCTGATGAAGAAGGAGGGCTGATATGGAAATCGGCGACATTCTGAAGTCACTGATATTCTGGGGGCCCGGCGCGGTAATCGCCGCGTACATCATTTACGTAATTTATAAGCTTGCGAACAACCTCGGCTTTGAATTTATAAAGGCACAACGGGAGCAGACTGTGGCGCTTGCCCGGCAGGCCCAAAGCATGGAGGATTTAGGCAAATCCGTGCGGGACTTCGTCGCGCGGGACAGCTCGGAACACAGAGAGATGATAATACTCCTCAAGGTCGTAGCCGACGAGGTTAAAAAGGTATCCGTGAAAGTGGATGAAATAGAGGACAGAACTTATGAACATGAAAAAGGGACATTACCGGCGCGTTAGAGGGTTGATTCTGAACCTGCTCGTTAAGGAACATCCGAAGACGGTGGACGCGAAGGTACTGCACTACCTGCTCGACGACTTGCGCTACACGATAACGGAAGAGGAGTTCAACAGCCACATGCAATATTTGGCTGAAGGCGGGTATGTGCGCAAGGAGACGCGCCAAAGCGGTGGCGTCGAAGTGGTGTTTTTTATTGCTACGCGTCATGGAATGAACTTGATAGATGATTTTGGGCCGCAGGACGTAGGCATTGACGCGAGGTTTTGATGAAGGGCAAATCTGCTGACATAGAATTTAGAGAGAAGGCTTTTCAGGCCTACCGCGAATGCGGAGGCAACGTCGAGGCCTCTATAAAAAAGCTGAAGTCATGGGGATATTCCGCGTCAAAGCCGACGTTCTACGCGCTGATAGACAGGTGCAATTTTAAAGAACGGCTTACGGCGGTGGACGCGCAGACACAAGAAGCAACAGACGCGGCGCTCACTACCGAAGAGAGGCTTCTTACGAGCCTCTTGCGTCAGAAAGAGAAGTACGAGCGTTACTTTGAGCGCATTGGCGCCACAATAGACAATCAAGCGCAGTACGCGTACACGTCTCTCGTTACGACGATAATAAGCATCAAAACGAAGCTCGGCGCGGACAGACACGCGCTTGCGCTTCAATTTTTAAAAGACTTGGTCATCTTTCTTCAAAAGGAAGATGCGTCTGCCGTGCCGGTTATAGAGAAGAACCTTGACGCGTTCGGAACATACGTGAAGGAAAAATATGCCGGTCACAATTAAAGATAAAGCTCATAACAGAGAGCTTGAAGCGATACGCGCGTTAATACAGTCCGCGGCAAAACCTTTTAACGCGGACAAGAAGGCGCAAACGGATAGACTTGCCCGCGCCTCAAAAGACCTTGAGTATTTCGGCAGGACGTATTTTCCGCACTATATAACCGCGCCGTCATCCGCTTTGCACCGGTACATCTGCGAGAGGCTCCCCACCCTTATTTTTAAGGCCCTCGAAACAGGCGAAGGCGACAGAGAAGCGGACGCGGCGCCGCGCGGCAATGCAAAGTCCACATGGACGACCCTGATATTGCCCATCTGGTGCGCGGCGTTCAAATACCGCGCTTTTGCGCTCATCGTGAGCGAGACTAACGCGCAGGCAGAAGACTTTATCGCGTGCATTAAGGCGGAGCTTGAGACGAACGAGCGCATTAAGCAGGATTTCCAGAAGCTTTGCGGTGAAGGGCCGGTGTGGCGGGCGGACTGCATCATTACGAATAGCGGAATTAAAGTACGCGGCGTGGGAGCCGGGCAGAAACTGCGCGGCATGAGGCACGGGAGCAAGAGGCCCGACCTTGTAATAGGCGACGACCTTGAAAATGACGAGTCGGTGCTAAGCGTTGAGCAGAGGAAGAAGTTTGAACAGTGGTTTTTCAAGGCGCTGATGAAGATAGGCGCAAAAAGCACGGTCTATATATTTATAGGCACGATACTGCATTACGACAGCTTGCTGTCAAATCTTTTAAAAAAACCCGGCTGGAAGGGCAAAAAATTCAAATCAATTTTGAAATATTCGGCCTCGCCGCTATGGGAAAAATGGGAAATGCTATTTGCGGACGTTACAACAGGCAAGCCCGAGGCCGAGTCAAGCGCGGACATGTTCTTTACAACAAACAAAGACGCGATGTTAGCGGACGCGGAAGTGCTTTGGCCGGAGGTCGAGGATTACTATTACCTGATGAAGATGCGGGTGGCCGAAGGCCCGGCGTATTTTGATTCGGAAAAACAGAACGAGCCGGTAAACCCTGAAGACTGTCTATTTCAAGAAGAATGGTTTCAGTTTTACGAAGACGCCGACGTTGACCTTAAAGGGATCTCTCGCGCAGGCGTGGTTGACCCGTCAATGGGGAAGAAGTCAAAGAAGCATGACCCGTCAGCGATTATCGGAGGCAGGCTGAAGGACGGCGTTATCTACCTTGATGTAGCGGACATAGAAAAGCGGCACCCGGACAAGATAATTTCTGACATACTCGCGTACCACGAAAAGGATAGGTTCGACAAGTTTGGCGTGGAGACCGTGCAGTTTCAGGAATTTTTTAAGGATACGCTTGAAAAAGAGGCCCATAAGAAAGGGCTTACTTTGAACGTAGTTGAGATAAAAAGCAACTCGGACAAGTACCTTCGCATACAGACGCTCCAACCGTGGATAAAGAACGGCTGGATACGTTTTAAAAAATCGCACAGGACGCTTGTCGAGCAATTGCGGTATTACCCGATGGGGGATCACGATGACGGCCCGGATGCCCTTGAGATGCTGAAAACTCTGATTGAAGGCGGCATGGTTGCGGCGGCATCGGCTTCGAGCGAGCCGCAAAAGACGGATTACCACGCCGAAAGAAAGGGCGGGGTTTTGGGACGGCTTTTCGGCAGAAGGAGCGCCGCTTGAATTACGCGTTTAAACGGGCAAGGCTGATTTGGGGGTAGTTGGGTAAGGCTACGCGGTTTCCGCGGCTTATAACATGTTTATAAACGTATTTAAAGAG
Source organism: bacterium (assembly GCA_004298725.1). Lineage (GTDB taxonomy): Bacteria > Desulfobacterota > GWC2-55-46 > GWC2-55-46 > GWC2-55-46 > SCQA01. Next base: position 1,588 of record SCQA01000239.1, on the reverse strand, counting down.
GGATTGTGGGTATCCAAGCAAGGCTCATAAGTGCGATTTTTGGCGATGTGATAGAAACGCAGGTAAAAGAGCGGCTGAAAGCCGCCACCGTAGCTGAGCTTGAAAAAGAAGATATCGGCTGGCGAAAGCTTACGGGTAATGCTTCCAGAAATCTTTCTCCGTTGAAGCAAGACAGGATGATTGAGATTGGTTTTTGGCTTTGGGAGAACAACCCCCTCGCCAGATGGATTATAGAGATAGCCAAGGATTTCATACTTGCCGAAGGTCTGCCTTACGAGACGAAACATAAAGACATTAAAACGGTGCTCGACGATTTCTGGAGCGACCCGCTTAACAAGATGGACCTGTATTTGGAAAAACACGTGAGAGAGCTGTTTATTTACGGCGAGCTTTGCTTTCCGGTGTACACCGGAAAGCAGACAGGCAGAGTGCGCCTTGGGTACACTGACCCGGCGCAGATAAAAGAAGTGATGACAGACCCGGAAAACGCCAAGATGGTAATAGGGATCATGCTGAAAGGTACGCTGGGGCTTGAGGGCAGAAAACTGAGGACTATACTGCCCGAAGACGCTGAGACAATAGTAAGCCCGGCGGCCCGGAGGCTGAGAGAAACGTACACAGACGGCGAGTGCTTTTTCTTCGCCATCAATAACGTAACAAACTCGCCAAGGGGCAGAAGCGAGCTTTTGTCTACAGCCGATTGGCTCGACGCATATGAGCAGTTCCTATTCGACTATGCAGACAAATGGCCACTGATGAACTCATTTGTTTGGGACCTACTCGTAGAAAGCGGAGATGAAGCGGCCATAAAGAAGCAGATGGACGCCTTCACTAAAAAACCCGGGAGCATCTTCGGGCATAACGAAAAAGTAAAGCTCTCTGCCTCTGCGCCGGACTTGAAGGCCGTAGACGCTGAGACCGGCGCAAGAATTTTCAGAAACCACATACTTGGAAGCCATTCATACCCGGAGCATTGGTTTGGGGGCGGCGGGAACGTGAATATGGCGACGGCCGTGGAAATGGGCACGCCGGCATACAAGGCGCTTTCATCTAAACAGAGATACGTTAAGTTCATTCTTGAAAGCATCCTTCATTACGTCGTCGAAAGCGCGCGAAAGGCAAGATACCTGACTGTCACGGACGAAGAAGCCCGCGCGGTTTCGATAATTACGCCGGAGCTGACGACAAAAGACGTGGCAAAATACGCGGCCGCTATACAGCAGGTAACAGCGGCGCTGGCAACGGCAGAGTTGCAGGGCTGGATTGACAAGGATACGGCCCGGAAAATATTTGCCTTAGCAATAGGACACCTTGGCGCGGAGATAGACAGCACGGAAGTGAAAAAGGCTGTTGACGCGGAAGCGGTCGCAAAAGCGCATGTGGATTATACGAACAACGTAGCAGGGGCATAAAGCCGATGCCGTCAGCAAACGCGGAAATAAAAAGAATAATAAGAGAGAAAGCCGCGGGGTTACGGAGCGGCACGGACGCGATGCAGGCGATATTAGGGGAACTTCGGGCGCAAGTGCAGTCCGAGCTGGGGCAGGCGGCGTTGGGCACATGGGATGCGTACAGCCTGAAAAAGATG
>SCQA01000238.1 GCA_004298725.1 bacterium | reverse complement strand
CTTACGTTTGTGGAGTTTCCGGACGGCGTGCCGAAGATTTGCAGTTACGAAGCGAAGTGGGACGAACTAAGTCCGCTTTATAAAAAGACGGTTCCAGTGTGTCCGGCGGATTTGTCTGCGGCGCAAACCGGCGAGATGGCAGGCATTGCAATAAGCGCGTATGACGTAATGGGGTGCAGAGACTACGCGAGAATTGACATGAGAGTCGGAGCGGACGGCAAGGCGAAGGTGCTTGAAGTCAACCCGAACCCGGACATTTCTTCAAACGCCGGCCTTGCGAGGGCGGCAAAGGCCGCCGGGTTTGATTATTCCGGCTTTATTGCCGAAGTTGTCCGCTTGTCTTGGGCGCGTTATGATTCAACCGTTCTTTTTTCCGCGATGTCAAAGGCCGTAGGCGGCAAAAGATAATGCGCGCGGAGAGTGAATCTTCACAGGGGCATCGTGATACCGTACGAAAAGTGACGGCTGGCGACAGAGGCCCGCTTGTTTCCATTATAAGCCGATGCGCCAATTTGACTAACGATGAAAAGGCCTGCGCCACGGAGCTTCTTGACATATACATCAAAGACCCGTTGCAAAAGGACTATGAATTCAAGGCGTCCGTTGACGATGCTGGCGTTGTTACAGGCTACATATGTTACGGCAGAAGGCCGCTTACCGAGGCTGGCTTTGACATTTACTGGATAGTTGTTGACCCGCAACGCAGAAGGTCCGGCGCGGGCGGACAACTCTTGGCAATAGCCGAGACCGCCATGCGTAAGCAGGGCGCTAAGCTTATTATAGCCGAGACTTCAGGCACTGCGGCTTATACCGCGGCGCGAGGGTTCTATTTGAAAAGCGGGTTTAACGAAGAGGCTCGCGTAAAAGATTTTTATAAGCCCGGCGACGACCTTGTAATGTATATAAAACGGTTTTGAGAGAAGAGTGTGCCTCTAAAAATTGTCCTTTTTCCCGATCTCTTTGTTAGGACGAAATAAAAATGCTCACATATTCGTTTATATGCTCCGCTTTTTATTTCGCCCCGCCTCGACCTCGGAAAAAAATTCTAATTTTTAGAAGCACCTTAAACTAAGAATGAGGCGGAAGAGTGGAACTTGAGAGCATAAAAAAAATATACGCGGCGTATTCAAACGTGTACGACGCGCTTTTCAAGAGGTTTTTCTACCCGCGCATCAAGCGCGCCATCTCGGACATGGACATAAAGCCCGGCGAGCGGGTGCTTGACGTCGGCGTGGGAACCGGCCTATCGCTTTCCGTATTTCCCAAGCACTGCAAGGTTGTGGGCATAGACCTGTCGACCGAGATGCTCGGAAAGGCGAAGAAGAAGATAACTGCGCAAAAACTTGACAATATCAAGGTAGTAAGCATGGACGCCATGCAAGTAGGCTTTGAGGACAACTCGTTTGACAAAGTCTTTTTGTCGCACGTCGTTTCAGTGGTGCCGGACCCGTACCGCGTAATGGCCGAGGTGCGGCGCGTGTGCAGAAAAGGCGGTCAGGTGGTTATAGTCAACCACTTCAAGAGCGGAAATAAGGTTATCGAGACCGTCGAGAAGGTCATAAACCCTGTATGCGAAAGATTAGGCTGGAGGTCCGACCTTTGCTTTAACGAGTTTATCTCCAACTCCGGGCTTATGCTTAACAAGAAATTCATGTTGAATAAACTCGATTTCTGGCACATTGTCTTTGCCACAAACCAGAAGTAGCGCGGAGGCGTTTTTAACGCGTAAAGCGGCATCACGCGGGATATTGACGTGCAACATGGCGGGGCGGGCAATGCCCGCCCCGCGAAGCTGAACTTCCGGCGCATTGTTTTTGT
>SCQA01000237.1 GCA_004298725.1 bacterium | reverse complement strand
TTTCGACATTTTTCAGACGGCTTTATTTTAAACCTTTCCCCATTACAAAAATACTACCACATCCAACAAAAAACAGTCAAACTGGTATGTACCACGTAAAGTGTCAGCTCATCAATAAAAAAAAGGGGCTACGGCAAATTGCCGTAGCCCCTTTAAATGCAAAGTCTTATAATAAATCAGTGGCCGGAGTCGGCATCCGTTGTTACTACTACAGGCACTTCAGGGAATAGCTTACGGAAGATCATTATTGAAAGGAGCGTGGCTGAAAGAACTCCGAAGAGGAGCGAAATGACTGTCCATGCGGCTCCAGCCGAAAGGTTGCCGTCGCTGAAGACCGGTATTACCATAAGGTAGCGGTTTATCCAGACGCCGAAACACACAAGGCCAGCCACGACGGTTATTGAAATATTACAAAGCTTTATCTTTCTTATAATCATGGAGAAGAAAGGTATAACGAATATGCAGAGCATCATTACGACAAACGGCAAGGCAAAATACCCCTCACGCGTTTTAAAGAACGGCTTTGTGAGGTTCGGCAGGTCGCCGTACCAGATAACAACGTTTTGCGACCAGAACATATAAGTGGTAAGAAGCGCGAAACCGAGAATTAAATTGCCCACAGAATCAAGATGCCATTTGTTTATTGGCTCGTCCTGCTTTCTGGGTATAAAGTACCGCGATATCACAAAAACAAAGGCCGATGCCGCAAGAAGGTTCCCTACCCAGAAGTACGGCGGCATAATGGAGCTTTCCCAGTGCTGAATTATCATCATGCCGAAGTCCCACGCCGTATTCGTGTTTGTAACAACGTATAAAATCATGACGAACGCGGCGAGGATATTCAGCTTTGTCGAGCCTGCGTGGTCAAGCGCGCCTTTTTCCTCTGCCCTGCCGGCGCTGAAGTAAGCGTATGAAACCACATAAAAAAGCACATACGCTATTATAGTTCTCCATAAAAAGAGGCTCTTATCAAGCCACGGGCTTATGGCGTGACCGCCGTGAGCGCCGTGCCCTCCGGCGGTAGCCTCATGCTTCGCCCACCAGAACAAATGCTCCGTGCCGCCGACATATATGATAATAAAACCAATGACAGCCAGCGGAATAAACGAAAGCGTCAGTATTTCGCCAAGCCTTGAAAAGTGCTTGCCCCAGCCTGACTTTGAAATACGCATAACAGCGGAAAGCGCAATGCCGGTTTGCGTTACGCCAAGGAAGTAAATGTAGCTTACGGCGAGAGCGCCCCAAATGGTGCCCGGCTCGGCGGTATTCATCGCCGTGTACGCGAAACTAATCACGCCGTTTACAAAGAGTATTATAAGCGCCCATATCAGCATTGCGTTCCCCTGCCTATTTGCTCAGCGCGTTTTTTATGAAATTTATTATGTGCCATCTGTCGTCCGTTTGCACCGAATCGCCGTAGCTTGGCATTATGGCAAGCCCGCCGTTGGTAATGGTGAAAAATATGTCGCCGTCGGGCTTTTTCTGCACGTACTCTGTGGTAAGGTCAGTAGGCGCGACGTACTTCTGCCCGACAATGCCGTCGCCCTTGCCTGTTTCGCCGTGGCAAGTGGCGCAGTAGGTCGCATACTTAGCGCGGCCTGTTTCTATTGAGGCCTTATCCGCTATAAACGGATTTTTCAGCTTTACGGCGCCAGCCCTGTCCTTGGCAAAATACGGCCTGCCTGTTACCGGCACAGTGCCTTCCGGCTGAGGCGGGGCTTCCTCTTTTTGCGCCCTGTGGTTGGGCTGTTTAAACATATCCCACGACCACGGCATGGCAAAAGCCTCGCAAGGAACCATCATGGCTACGGCCGCTATTATGGCCAGCGCTATTTTAGCAACAACACTCTTCAACTTTCTTAACCTCGCTTGCGCCAAACTGCTTAAGAATGTTTTCAGCGTCGGGAAATCTGTCTTCCCTAATGCCGTTTACGACAAGGCCAAAGGCGTCAATTGCTATTCTCGGATGGAACGGCCTTTTCTTTATAGCCGGAAGCCGTGAAAGCACGAAAAACCCTATAAGAGACCAGATTACGCCAAAAAGTATGGTTGTTTCATACGCGATGAGCAGTGTCGGGGTAAAGGGCAATATCGGCCTTCCGCTTCTCGGAAGCACGTATATGGCCGCTGTTACAAAAGCGACAAACCAACCGAAGAAAAAGCCGCATATCGCGCCAAAGCTTGTAAAGTAACGCACCCTGTTTGGCCTTTCACCGAAGGCATGGTCTATCTCATGATTAAGGGGCACCGGCGAAATTATTTCAACGGTAAAACCAGCTTTCTTACACCTGTCAGCCGCGTCAAGAAGCACGTCAACGTGCTGAAAAAGCCCTATCATTGAATTGCTCATATATTCTTCCCCGCTTTAACATCCGCGAAAAACCTACTGCTGTGTGGCGTTATATTATTGCTTGACTACGCCCTGATACCCACGCCTGTTCTTGCTACTTTAAAAATGTATCATCCGCTGAAACTCTCAATTTTCAAAAATATTGTGTTACTATAACACAGCCTACGCCTGCACCTACCTTCAGATATTCACTAAGAGCTCCACTTCTTGAGCGTTTAGCGCCAAAGAAACACCGAACACTTGACGCTAATCACCCCCTACAATCCCCCCTCAAGCGGGAGGAGTAAAAAACAATAAGAAACTTATCACCGGCAACTTGCCGCTTGCAACTTGCCTTAAGGGTTCCCTAATGGCGATCCTTTTTATTAGGTATGCCGACATCCTCTTTAACTTCAAATATGGCTATAATCGGGAATATCTTGATAAATATCATGAACATCGCTATAAAACCTATGAGCGTGCCAAGGCTTATGGACACCTCAACCCACGTCGGGGCGTAATCGTGCCACATCCACGGCAAAAACTTCCTTGAAAGCGAGTTCGGTATTATCAAATATCTTTCAAGCCACATGCCCACAAGTATGAATACGGGCACCACGAACCTGCCAAAAACCGACCTCCTAACCTTCCTGATGATATAAATAAGCGGCAGTACGGTATTGCAAAATATCATCAGCGAAAAAAGCTGAAGATACGGCGGCGTGGCAAGCTTGTATTTAAGGTGTTCCATCTCCTGCGACGTATTGACGTACAATCCGGTTGCCACTTCCATAAGCGTAAGGTAACTCCATGTAAGCGACAACACCAGCACCATAAGGCCTATTCTGTCGTAGTGGTAATCGGTAACGTACTTCTTTATAACAGGGTACGCCTCCCTCATGATTGAAAGCATGAGAAGCACTCCGGCAAAGCCGGAAAGCAACGCGCCAGTGACAAAATAGGGCGCGAAGACGGTTTTGGCGTAGCCAGGCACAAGCGACAAAGCAAAGTCCCATGACACTATGCTATGCACCGACACGACAAGAGGCATGATGAAGGCCGAGAAGAACATGCACGCCTTGCTCTGAACGTGCCACTGGTTGTCCGTGCCCCTCCAACCCCATGAAAGAGTCGAATAAAGTTTCTTTCTCCAGCCGGTTGCGGAGTGGCTTAGCGTGGCAAGGTCCGGGATAAGGCCGAAGTACAGAAATATTACACTGCTTGTAGTGTACGTGCCTATGGCGAAGACGTCAAAGGTAAGCGGCGAAATAAAGCTTGTCCATATCTGCCGCTGTGTCGGGTAAGGGAATGTCCAGTAGAAGTTCCACGGCCTGCCCATGTGAATAAATATAAAGAGCGAAACAAGCACAAGGGCGAAGAGCGTCATGGTTTCCGCGCCTCGCGATATTGCCCTTCTCCACGGCGTTTGCGTTATGAAGAGCATAGCGGATATAAGCGTGCCGGCATGAGCCACGCCGACCCAAAAGACGAAGTTAACAAGATATATGCCCCAGAAGACGGGCACGTTAAGGCCGGTTACTCCCTGCCCCTTGTATATCTGATACGCCCACGGCAGAATAAAGAGTATCACCGCCAACGCGGCAAACAAGCCGGTAACGAGGTAATACCTCATGCCCGTCTTTGTCATGATGCTGAATATATCTTCGTTGACCTCTTTATAAGAGAGGCCGCTATTCGGCTGATGAGCCATCTTTCATCACCTTTTTCAGATAAATGACCGAGGGGTCTGTGTTGAGTTCCTCAAGAAGCCTGAATCTCCTCGGGCTGTTGGCCAATTTAGCCACTTGACTGTTAGCATCGTTCATGTCGCCGAAATACATCGCGCCCGTCGGGCAAGCCTGCGCGCAGGCGGGCTTTACTTCGCCGTCTTTTACCGCCCTTTTTTCATCCTTGGCCGTATCCTTGGCCGCCCTTATCCTCTGTATGCAGAACGTGCCTTTTTCCATAACGCCCATCTCGCGCACGGTAACGTCCGGGTTATATTGCTTGTCAAGCGGGGCTTCTCTTTCATAGGTAAACCAGTTAAACCGCCTTGCGTCATAAGGGCAGTACGTGGCGCAGGTAAACGTGCCCACGCAACGGTTATATACCTGCACGTTAAGGCCGTCCTGATTATGATATGTCGCGTACACCGGGCAACCGGTTTCGCACGGCGCCTTGGTGCACTGCTGGCACATTACAGGAATGAACTTTACTTTAACGTCAGGGTACTCGCCCTCGACGTACCTTTCTATGCGTATCCAGCTTAATGTGCGCCCTTTGCCGGATTCATCCTTGCCCACCACGGGCAGGTTATTTTCAGCGTAACACGCGCCTACGCACGCGCCGCAACCGTTGCACTTGTCAAGGTCAACGACCATTGTCCACTTGTGGTCGTACTTCTTGAAGTATCCGGGCCTGCGGAAGTCTTCAAGACGCTCTTTCATTTTGTCGAAAAGTCCCACTACCTGCCTCCTCGCCGCGCCCGGTATCTAACCAAAAACAACCGCCAGCTTACGCTCTCCGCATACTGACAAGCTACTTTAAAATAACCCGCAATATCCGTCTAAGGCTACTATGGCAACAAACGCGCCCCGTCACCCAAAAAAACCTCTGCTTAATTCTTTTCCACAGTCAAAAGGTATCGGGTATCAATTCTGAGATCTCTTTTCCGATAACCGTTACCTGTCTTTTCTTCACATTTACCCCTCACCCTACCCTCTCCCTCAATACCACTACGGGTATAAAGGGGAGAGGAGAAAAAAGAAATTAATCAGACCTTCCCGAAGTCTTTTCAAACTCTTCAGGGGTTATCGTCTTTACTATGTCCCTGCCAAGCTCGCGCACAGTGCCTTCCAATTTTACAAGGTCGCCGGCGCCTATCTTTGAAAGCTTAACCCGCGTGGAATTAAGCGCAATCTGCCCTGTTTTCGCGTTTTCCTTAAACGGCAATACCTCTATGGGGTTTGCGCCCCTGCCTTTTGCATACCTGCCGTAATGCGTATGCCCCTGCCCTATGGGCATGGCTACCGTATCCGGCCTTATTCCTGCATATAGGTACGCCGGTGCGCTGACTTTGCCGTAAGGCGACTCGACCGAGAGCATATCGCCCTCTTTTATGCCGAGCTTGTCGGCTGTCTTCGGGTTTACTTCCACCCAGCTTCCCCATACAACGGATGTCATCGTATCCGCTATCTCCTGAAGCCACGGAGAATTAGCCCCTCTGCCATCAAGGTGGCTGTTATGCGGATATAGAACAAGATGAAGCGGATAAGCCGCCTCGTCTCCCTCAAACTTGGCAGGCGTCTTTGGAACTTGCCCTACGGCGCTTGCTGATAC
>SCQA01000236.1 GCA_004298725.1 bacterium | reverse complement strand
CGGCATTTAGTAAGGCTCTATTTAATCAAAAACGTGTTTTTATGACATTTGTCATATCTTTTTACCGTGTAGAATTCAGGCGTATCCTTCTTGACGCGTCAAATACCTGCGTGATAAGTCATTATACGGAGGGTAGAACCAATGGTTTGCCGAGCAGACGCGCGCTCTACCGTATTTTTTTAGCGGGAGGACAGGCCGGTGGTGATGCAGTTACTGAAGCGGTTCTCAGTGAAAAGATATTGCAAAAGGTCTTTACTGTGTCTATAATTTCACGGCAAGGCGGCGATTATGGGTATGTGGAGTTTTTATTTCATAGCTAAAATGTATTTGTATTACAACGGCTCGATACACATTGACGTTTTTTGGAATATCCTTTTTCTCGTTTTTATAGTTTTGCCAGCCCCGAAGATGGTTGCCGGGCGCAGGGCTTTTACAATATGGAGGGTTATAGTGAACCTTTCTCTCGCGTTTTTTCTTTTATGGCATGATTCATGGTTGCCGCCGTTTTTTGAGGCTGGCGCTCACTTGAATGAACAGGGCATGCCTTCGCTCGGATATATCATTTATTTTCTTGCCGGCTTCTTCAGCCTCTCCGGCGTTATAATCTTGTCGCTTTTACTGCTTGGTTGCTATCTGTTTCGCAATTTCAGAATTATGGCGGGGGTAGTGGCGGTTCTTTTGCTTATGCCGCTTATTCCGCCTTTACTCGGCATAGGGCAATCCCAAATGGCGGAGGCCGAGCCTCAGGCCATTCAGAAGACGGAAAAGATAGAAGACTTGAACAAGTATGTTGAATCTTTTTACGGCGCGGAATCCGACAGGGTAATTCTTTTTAAGCAAGGGCAGGGAAGAGCTTATTTTGACATTGTAATCATGCACGTCTGTTCTCTGTCATGGGACGACCTTAAAGACATCGCTATGCTTGACAACCCGTTTTTCAAGCAGTTTGATTACATGCTTACCGGTTTTAATACCGTAACCGCGTACTCTAACCCCGCGGTAATGCGCCTGTTTCAGGCCAATTGCGGCCAGCGTCCGCATGACGACATTCACAAAACGAATGAAATATCAAAGGCGTGTCTGCTCTTTGAGAGTTTGAATTTACTTGGTTATGAAACTTCCGTCAGCATGAACCATGACGGCAAGTACGGTAATTTTACGGACGAAATCAAAAAGTACGGCCTTGGCAACGCCCCGACGTTCATGCCGTCCGGCACAAACAATACGTCCGTATTTTTTGATAATTCGCCGCTTTATAACGATTACTCGATGCTTGAAAAATGGTGGAAGGCGCGGCTTTCCTCAAAGTCCGCCAAGGCGGCGCTGTATTACAACACCGTCAATTTGCACGCGGGTTCCCATTGGAGTGACGAAAAAAAGTGGTGGACACGCGATAGGAAGGACCAGTACAAAGACGTAACCTCGGTTCTTCTTACGGACATAAGTAAGTTTATCGGCACGCTCAAGGCGTCGGGTAGGAACGTTGTTGTCGTATTCGTGCCGGAGCACGGCAGGGCGTTGCACGGAAACGCCATTCAGGGGCCGGATTTAAGGGATATTCCTCTTCCGCGCATTACAAAGGCGCCGGTAGGCATTAAATTCATAGGACCCAAGTTTAATAACGTTGCCGTCAATCAACAGATAATATCCAAACCCACAAGTTACCTTGCGGTTTCATGGATGCTATCGAAGTTCATTGAGAACAGCCCGTTCGGCGACAAGCCAATGTCAGCGGACGACATAAAAAACAAGATTCCAAAGACGGACTTTGTAAATGAAAATCAGGGCAATAAGATAGTCGAGATAGAAGGCAAATACTACTATTACGGAAAGGAAAAAAAATGGCTAAGATTAACTCCAGAACAGTTAAACTGACGTGTGCGTTATGAGAGTGCGCGGTTGCCTGAAAAATTTTCACTCCAACCTTCATCTGCATAAGGCGTTCCGTTTGGCCGTGTTCGTTGCCGGAATAACCGCTGGTTTTCTCTTTCTGACAGTGCCTTCATACGCCTATGAGCTAAAGGGTTTGCCAGGCTCCACATGGGGGCAGGTCGCTCATGACCTGCGCGGTTTTACCGGCACAGGTCTGTCGGGTTATGTGAATCAAGGTGTCTATTGGTTTGATTTGCCGGCTGATATACCGTTTACTACATTCGCTGAATACAGGTTTAGAACCCGCTCAAAGGAACGTCTGTATTTTAACGCCACCGGCCCGGCCGTAGGCATAGAGTTAAAAAAATCCGTCTTTAAGTTCGGAGCTGAGACTTACTGGGAAAGAATGGGTAGTTTGAACGAGAAGACAGAGAACCACCAGCTTTATCTTAATTGGTATCATGATTGGTACACGTACACGAAAAGGAGGGCCGGCGAAGGTTCATGGATACCTTTTCAGGCGCTTACAGGCTCAACGTGGGGCATGGTGACGCATGATCTTGACGGCCTGACAGGCACAAGCGTTTCCACTTTTATAAACGAGGGGATAGACTGGTTTGATTTGCCCGGCGGCGTTACGTTCAATA
>SCQA01000001.1 GCA_004298725.1 bacterium | reverse complement strand
TAACAAAAGAGGTTTCCGGCTACGCCGAAGTCAACCTTCTTTTTAACAACAAAAAAAACGTGCTTAACAGGCTTGATAATAAAGAGGCTCTTGTAAAGAGTTTTTCAGCGCCGAATTTGGCAGTATACGGTTTTGCGCCTGCGCCGGTTGCGGGCGGCACTGAGGCCGGTTCAATGCAACTTGTAACAGGCAACCACCTTTTTCATTCAGGCAAGCTCTCAATGAGAAGCACGACGCTTACAGAGCTATTGAAGGCGGCGGTAGTTGAAATAAGCACGGAAGACGCCACGGCGCTCGGCCTTAAAAACGGCGATAAGGTGCGCGTTAAGGGCAACGATTACGAAGCCGTGCTTACGCTTAGGGCTAACGCGGGCACGCGCAGAGGCGTGGCTTTTATAGCTGAAAATTTTGAGGACGTTCCGGTAAAGAGGTTTTTAAAGACGCGCGGGGCGGTAGCGCGCGTTATTGTTTCAAAGGCGTAGGTTGGTTTGTGCGTAACCCAAAAATAATATTTTTGGAGCAGTCTGTTAGCCGCTTAACGCTGGCAAGTGGAGGGGTATCATGGTTGACCACAAGCTTTTAAAAGAAGTGAGCTTTTTTAACGACTTTACCGATGGTGAAATTTCGACTATCGCCACGATAATCAAGAAGCAGGAGTTTAAAACCGGCGATACCATATTTAAAGAATCCGAAGACGGAAAGACGATGTACATAATCAGAAGAGGCGAGGTTAAGGCCTGCAAGACGGCTCCGGACGGAGAGCTGTTTACGCTGACTCTTATGAAAGACGGCGACATATTCGGGGAGATGAGCTTTCTTGACGGCAGGCCGCGTTCAGCCTCCATTGTAGCCATATCTGAAGTTGACACTTATGTCATTGACAAAGACGATTTTGAAACGCTCGTTGACGGCAACCCGAGGCTGACTTACAAGCTTTTAAGAAATATAGTTTTTACCATTCACTCCATAGTGCGCGGCATGAACTCGCGTTATATAGAAATGATAAATTATATGTGGGGCAGAAAGCGCGGAACGTAAAGACAGTGAATAGTGAATGGCAGGGCGGGTTGGACCATGCGATGGGTTTACAGACGGCACAGCACAAGGCGATAAGGAAAGATGATTGATTTAAACCTCGTAATAGAAGTTCTTATAATAATATTCAAGGTCGTCTTCGTGACGATGGTGCTTTTTTCTCTTCCCATGCCTCTTACATGGATTGAGAGAAAGGTCGCCGGCCACATGCAGGCGAGGCTTGGCCCATGGAGGGTCGGCCCGCACGGTCTCCTTCAGCCGCTTGCGGATACCATTAAGCTTTTGCTGAAGGAAGACATTGTCCCTGAGAACGCGGACAAATTCCTTTTCAAGCTCGCGCCGATTATTTCAATGGTGCCTGCTTTCGCGGTCTTCGTGGCCATTCCGGTCGGCGATTCCTTTAAAATTCCGTTCATTGAAAAGACATTCACGCTGTATATTTCAGACATGAACGTCGGCATACTTTATGTGCTGGCAATAGGCGGGTTGAGCATATACGGCATAATACTCGGCGGGTGGGCATCCAACAGCAAGTATTCGCTCCTTGGCGGTCTGCGTTCCGCGGCCCAGATGATCAGCTACGAAGTGGCGTTGAGTTTTGCCGCTATCGGCGTTGTAATGATGACCAATTCGTTAAGCCTTGTGGATATGGTCAGGGCGCAGGACGGCGGCTTCTGGCACTGGAACATATTGTACCTGCCTGTGGGGCCGGTCTGGTTCGCGGTTTTTTTTATAGCGGCGCTTGCCGAAATAAACCGCGTTCCGTTCGACCTGCCGGAGGATGAGGGCACTCTGGCCGCCGGCTACCATACGGAGTATAGCGGCATGAGGTTCTCGTTTTTCATGCTTACCGAGTACGTCGCCATGGTTACGGCCTCCGCGCTCGCGGTGGTGATGTTCTTTGGAGGATGGAACGCCCCCATAGACTTCAGGACAATAGAAATACTTACCCCTATAACGTCCGTTTCATGGATTTACAGCTGTTTCGGGCTATTCTGGTTCACGGTTAAGGTGAGTTTTTTCATCTACCTGTTTATGTGGATAAGGTTCACGCTTCCGCGTTACAGGTATGACCAGCTTATGACGGTAGGCTGGAAGATACTTATACCGATATGTCTTGGCGCAATACTTGTTACCGGGTTTATGAGGATATGAGCGGCATAGGCGACTGTATAATAGGTTTCGTTAAGAAGGCCCTCTTCGCTGATTTTATTAAGGGCCTCAACATAACGCTCAAGTATAATTTTTCAAAGAGCATTACGCTGAGGTACCCTGATGACGAAAAGTGGATACCCCACAAAAGGTGGAGGGGCCTGCACACGCTTAATAAAGACGACAAAGGCAGAGAGCTTTGCGTGGCGTGCGAACTTTGCGCAAGAGCGTGCCCGACAAACTGCATAACCGTCGTTCCAATGGAAGACGACACAGGCAAAGGCATAACGGACAGAATTGCAAAGATATGGACGGTTGACATCGTTAGGTGCCTTTTTTGTGGCTATTGCGAAGACGCCTGCCCGACAAGGGCCTTGCGGCTTGGAAGAGATTATGAACTTTCTGTTATTGACATAAAGGGCACGTTCAAAACAAAAAAGGAGCTTTTGCAGCAGAAGGATATACCTGAAGGCGTTGAAGGCGGAGTTATAGCAAAGGCGCGTTTTGTAAGAACTGACGACGGCATAAAGGTAGTAGCGGACCTCGGGCAAACAAAAAAGCGCAAGCTGTAGGTTGCGCGGCGTATGCCGGGTTGAAAAAGCGCAGTCCGGCAATTATTATGAATATTTTCTTTCCCGTTTCATACACGTTTACCGGTTGGTATTGCGTGGGAGGCAGAGTGGGACTTATAGGCTTACAGTGAATTGCGTAGTGCGAGGTTGAAGCCTCGCGGTGTAGTGCTCATGTGTAGTTGAACGCTTTTCAAGGAAATAACAAACATGATGGAACAGGTTTTTTTCTACATATTTTCGATAATAGCCGTAATATCGGCCATATCGGTTATAAGCGCCAGAAGCGCCGTCAGAAGCGCTTTTTACCTGATAATTACGCTTATGCAGGTGGCGGCCATATTTATACTTCTCCGGTCTCCGTTTTTGGCGGCGGTGCAGGTCTTTATTTATGTCGGAGCCGTTATGGTGCTTTTTCTCTTTGCCGTAATGGTTTTGGACATCGGACGGGAAAAACTTGTTGCGTACATGCATCACCAGAGCGTTATCGCCGTACCGGCGGTCATTGTATTCTTTATAATGGGCGCTTACATGATTATTCGCGGCGGCTGGAACGTGTCAAATGCCGGCTTTCCTGAAGCGGCGTTAGCCAAAAGCTCCGAGGTTATAGGTAAAGAGATGTTCGGCCGGTATCTTTTTCCGTTTGAGGTGGTCTCGCTGGTACTGCTCATTGCGCTTATAGGCGCTGTCGCGCTTGTTTTAAGAGGAAGGGAAAAGGATAAGCAATGTTGACGCTCTCACACTATCTGATACTCAGCTTATTGTTGTTTTCCATAGGCGTGGCCGGCGTGCTGACGCGCAGGAACATCATCGTGGTGCTTATGTCGCTTGAGCTTATATTTAATTCAGTCAACATCAGCCTTGCCGCGTTTTCGTACTACCTGCATTCGCTTACCGGCATGGTCTTTGTGGTATTCAACATAACAATAGCCGCGGCTGAAGTTGCCGTCGGGCTGGCCATACTCGTGTGCGTTTATAGAAGAAGGCGCACGACTAACGTTGACGAACTTGACGAGCTGAAAGGATAAAGATGATACAACTTGTTTGGCTTATACCTCTTTTGCCGCTAATCGGCTCCGTAATCAACGGGCTTTTCGGCAAGAGGATGGGGAAGACGGCGGTAGGGCTTGTCGCCTGCGTCGCCATGGTTGCGTCCTTCCTCATTTCCCTTTCCATATTCATTAAAATACTTTCCTTGCCGGTCGCGGAGCGCTCGGTGGAGGTTACGGTATTTAATTGGATAACAAGCGGCGCGTTCAAGCTTGACGTAACGTTCCTTATTGATCCGCTTTCGACGATTATGATACTTATTGTCACCGGCGTAGGTTCGCTTATTCACATATACTCAATCGGTTACATGCACCACGACAAGAGCTTCTGGAGGTTCTTCTGCTACCTGAACCTTTTTGTCTTTTTTATGCTCATGCTTGTTTTGGGCGCGAATTATCTTGTGATGTTCCTCGGATGGGAGGGCGTGGGCCTCTGCTCGTACCTGCTTATCGGCTTCTGGTACGAAAAGAAGTCGGCAAGCGACGCAGGCAAAAAGGCTTTCGTCGTGAACAGGGTGGGCGATTTCGGCTTTATCCTCGGCCTCTTTCTCCTCTTCTGGAGCCTTGCCGGGCACGGCATAACTTCGCTCAGCTATAAAGAAGTTTTTGCCAATATTCACCATCTTGACCCGTCCATGCTTACAATAATAACTTTGCTTCTGTTTGTCGGCGCAACCGGTAAATCCGCGCAGATACCGCTTTACGTCTGGTTGCCGGACGCCATGGAAGGCCCTACGCCGGTCAGCGCGCTTATTCATGCCGCTACGATGGTCACGGCCGGCGTTTACATGATAGCAAGGAATAACCTGCTTTTCAGCCTTGCGCCATATACCGGAGAGGTCGTTGCCGTAGTGGGTATTCTTACGGCGTTTTTCGCCGCCACGATGGGCCTTGTGCAAAACGATATTAAGAAGGTTCTCGCGTATTCAACGGTCAGTCAGCTTGGCTATATGTTTACGGCAGTGGGCGTGGGCGCTTACACCGCCGGAGTATTCCACCTGATGACGCATGCTTTTTTTAAAGGCCTTATGTTTTTAGGCTCCGGATCCGTTATTCATGCCATGGGCGGCGAGCAGGATATGCGTAAGATGGGCGGGCTTCACGGCCACATGAAGACGACTTCATGGACATTTATTATCGGAGCTATCGCCATAGCCGGTATGCCGCCGTTCAGCGGTTTCTGGAGCAAAGACGAAATATTATGGGAGACCTTTGAAAAAGGCCACCATTACATCTGGGCGCTTGGCTTGCTGACCGCGTTTCTGACCGCGTTTTATATGTTCAGGCAGGTCTTTATGACGTTTACCGGGCGTTGCCGGGCTGATCATCACACTCAGCACCACCTGCATGAGTCTCCAAAAATAATGACTGTGCCGCTTATTATTCTTGCCGTGCTCGCGGCCACGGGCGGCATTATTGGCATACCGTTCTTTGAGGAGGGCACCGCGGCGCACCACTTCCTCAATTCGGTATTTTCAAGCGGCCAGCACGTCGTTAATCACGCCGTAGCTGGTGGGGGCCATGTTGCTAATGCCGCCGGTGAAAGCGAAGCGATACACGGCGGGCTTGAACTAATAATGATGGGCGTGTCGGTTGCCGTCGGGCTTTTCGGCATATTCCTCGCGGCGCTTCTTTATTACGAGCCTATGAAGAAGTTCGCTCCGTCGTTCTGGACGCCTGAGAACCTCGCGGCGCGCTTTAAGGGACTGCACACGCTTCTTTACAACAAATATTACGTTGATGAAATATACGACGCGCTTATCATCAATCCGATAAAGAGGCTTTGCTGGTACTGCTGGAGGTTCGACCTCGGCGTGATAGACGGCATTGTAAACGGCGCCGGATGGGTGACGAGGCTTGTTGCGTGGCTTATGCACAAGTTTGACGTTTATATAGTTGACGGAACGATCAACTCCTCGGCCACGTTTGTAAGTTGGACAAGCTCGTTCTGGAGAAGGCTTCAAAGCGGCTATCTGCAAAATTACGCGCTGGTTTTTGTCATCGGGCTTTTGCTTATCATAGGCGGGGCCTTACTTGGCTGGTGAGACGCACCATTAAAGCATAACGGAAAGCGAAATGCATTTGCCGATACTAAGCATACTTATAGCCATGCCGCTACTTGGGGCGCTTACTATTCTTCTTGTTAATAAGGAGAGGCCAGAAGTCATACGCCTTATCGCGCTCGGTTTCAGCGCCATGACCTTCATGCTGTCTCTTACGCTCTTGCCGTACTTCGATTCAAGCACGCACCATATGCAGTTTGTCGAGCGCCACGCGTGGATACCTTCCATAGGGGCGCAGTATTTCCTCGGCATTGACGGCATAAGCCTCCTTCTCATTCTTCTTACCACGTTCATGACTCCTATTGCCATACTCTGTTCATGGTCGGCGGTGGAGGAAAGGGTAAAGGAGTACATGATTCACCTTCTTATGCTTGAGGTCGGCATGGTGGGCGTATTCGTTGCGCTTGACATGGCGCTATTCTTCCTCTTCTGGGAAATCGGCCTTGTGCCCATGTACTTCCTTATCGGCATATGGGGCGGCAAGAGAAAGCTTTACGCCAATATCAAGTTCTTTTTATATACCCTCTTTGGTTCGGTCTTTATGCTTGTGGGCATACTTGCGCTTTACTTTGTTCACGGAGCGGCCACCGGCGAGTACACCTTTGATCTGCTTAAGTTATATCAGGTGAGTTATGCGTACAATATTCAGTGGTGGGTCTTTTTAGCGTTCTTTTTGGGCTTTGCCATCAAG
>SCQA01000235.1 GCA_004298725.1 bacterium | reverse complement strand
GCCCGCAAGGCCCGCTGACCACACGACAAACAACTGGACTACCTGCGAAACATGCCACAGGTCAACGTCAGCGTGGGCATTCACCCACCCGACTGCCACGTCAGGTTGCTCAACTTGCCATCTTACGTATAGTACTCCGGCAAAGCCCGCGGACCACGCAACTAATAACTGGACAACTTGCGAGACGTGCCACAGGTCAACGTCAACGTGGACATTCACCCACCCGACTACCACGTTCCCTCTTACTCATCAAGGGACAAGCCCGACTGATTGCGCGGCGTGCCACCCAAGCGGCGCGTACACAAACAAGGGCGGGTGCATAGAGTGCCATACGGCAAGGGGCGTAACGCATCACAAAACTACCAGTAATTCAGGGTGTTTAGGCTGTCATCCCGCCGGAAAAAAATGATATCGTTACTTCATTTTGCGCACTTTGTGCAAGCTATAGTTTTAAAATATGTAGTGTTGACGGTCATCTTCTGTCTGTTGTTTTCAACCGGCGCGGCGTATGCCATGGAAAATCACGGCCTTATTTCCGTGGATGATTATTATTCGTCGGATACGTCCGCGGGCGACCGCAATATGTTGACTACGCGCCTGCGCCTTGACACCACCAAGATAAATTCTGCTAACACTCTTTCTTTCCACTTCAACGGCAGGGAAAGAAATGTTCTCGCCGGAAAATACTACGCCGCCAATAAAAGGGAGCGCATAGACGCCGTGAACTTGGTTTACGAACCCGGGTCTGTTTATCTGGCGGTAGGAAGATTGTACCCCAAGGAAGTTCCGGTAGAGCACACGGACGGCGTCAACTTTGTTTATAAGAAAAAGGAAATCGGCTTCGGCGCGTTCGGCGGCTTCAAGGCAAACCCGTACACCGACGAGTTTAGCTCCAAGTTTATGACGGCAGGCGCGTATCTTCTGTATAACCGCATCGGTTTCATCACATCAAGCCTCGCCGTTATTCAGGATAATTACAAGGGCGCAACCGACCGCCAATACGCCTACGGCCAGCTTACCCTTTTTCCGACGGACAAGCTTATGCTCTTTGGCACCGGCACGTCTGATTTTAACCAGCAGATGCATAAAATGAACCTGACGAACGCGATAGTAGAGCTGAACTTCCGCCCGGATTTTTCCAAGAACTTCGCGTTGGGGTATACGTATTTTAAAGGGTTCAGTTATTTTAAATCGGCGCCGTCGCAGTTAAGCACGGGTATTGCGCGCTCTTATTACGCGAGGGCTAATTACCGGTTTTTTGAAACCTATTCGTTATACGGAAGGGTCGATCGGCAGGTAAGAAACTCCACCGGCGTTACAGGGGAAACAACTCATTCCAACAGCTATCAGCTTGGCCTTACAAAGGACGATATATTAAAGAGCAACGTGAACGTAAACGGCAGTGTCAGCATAAATGACAGCTACGGCACGGCGAAGCACAAGACGTACAGCGTGGAGCTTTCCCGCGTCAACTGGGAAGTGTTGCATACCGCGCTTAACGTATCCCGCACAACCAACACCTATAGCGTATATAACCTTTCCGACAAATTATGGGTCTTCGGCGGTTCGGCTAACCTGTACTTCAAAAAGCGCTGGACAATCTCCCTTAATTACGAGTATGACAAGGCTACGTCGTACACAAGCTCTTATTTAATGTCGCGTGTAAGCATGAAGTTTTGATTGCAGTCCTGCTAAAAAGGCCTCGTTGGCATTATGGAAAATTCTCAAGCCTTGCCGAACTTCTTTTCTATCTGGACGCCGATGGATTTCAGGAATTCATTTGGCAGTTCGCCTCCGGCGAATATGTAAATATAATCGTTTTTGAGCGTTGATACCTTTTCCCCGACGGCCAATTTCACGTCTTTTTCGCCTATCTCTTTCAAATTGGAATTAAGAAGAAGGTCGAGTTTTTTCTTGGCGAGCGCGTCGTCAAGGCGGGTTTTGTTCATGGGTTTTATGCGGCTTAGCGCTTCGCCTCTGTATGAAAGCAGAACCTTGTTGCCGGGCTGATCCGCTATGGCCATGGCGGCTTCCACCGCGCTGTCGCCGCCGCCTATTACGATAACGTGGTGGTTTTGGTGTTGCTCAGGTTCAAGCAGTCTGTAAGCGACTTTTGAGAGGTTTTCGCCGGGTACGCCGAGTTTTCTCGGCGTACCCCTTCTGCCTATGGCGAGCACGATGTGCCGCGCGTAATATTCGCCTTTGCTCGTCTTGATTATAAAGAAGTCGCCGTCCTTTGTCATCGAGATCATTTTTTCAAAGGTGTTGATTTTCAGACCGGTCTTTCTTATAACGTCCGTCCATAGTTCAAGAAGCGACTCCTTTGAGGTTTCCTTCAATTTTATCTTGCCGTAGAGAGGCAGTTCCACCGGGGACGTCATGACTATTTTATGGCGCGGATAATTCAGCACCGTGCCGCCGATGTCGTCTTGTTCAATGGTAACGTATTTCAGTTTATGCTTTAGCGCCGCAAGCGACGCGCCTATGCCCGCCGGGCCGGCGCCGACTATCAACACGTCATGAACTTTATTGTCCGCGGGCGCGTGTCTGGCGCGGGCGGCTATGTTGTTTACGGCCTGCACGCCCTGCGTAGTGGCGTTTTTTATAAGGCCCATGCCTCCGAGTTCCCCGGTTATGAATACCGATTTTACGTTAGTTTCAAATTCAGGGGTTACGTAAGGAATATCAACCGAGCGCGTCTCCGTGCCGAATACGAGCGTTATGGCCCCCACCGGGCACGCGGCCGCGCATGCGCCATGGCCTACGCAGTGCGAGGCGTTTATAATTTTGCCCTTGCCGCCGGAGAGGCCGATAATATCCTTCTCTGGGCAGGCCTTTATGCAGGCGCCGCTACCGATGCACTTTGCGGGGTCGATATAAGGGTGTATGGATACAGGCTCGTGAAAGCCGTATTCCTTCGCCTTGACTATCTTTTTTTCGGTTTTGTTGGATTTTTTTCTTTTAATAAACAGGTAAAAACCGATAACAGGCGCGATGATTGACAGAGAAACTATGAAGGATACGATACAGCCACCTCCGTTTTATACGCCGGTATAGGCGTAATCATTGTAGGCCATCAACGTAAGTATCGTTGATACGCGCACGCGCTTGTTAAAGAGTTTCGGCAGTATTTTTAAAATAAATTTCGACCTTTCAATCTTGGTCGAAAATAGCAGAGTCAAAAGGCGGGCGGCGAAGAGAAGACGGTATTTGAACTTTATAGGGTCCACTTCGTTGGAATGTTTCCAGAAGTCAATGCCCCAGTAGTAGTTGAGTTTTTTCAATATGGAATCGAAAGAGTAAACCTGTTCAATTACCCTTTTGTACCCCTCTCGCAGTTCTTCGGCGGTCATAAGCGCAGGCTTGAAGACGACGGTTTTGGCGTCGTACTTGCTCCAGTCTTTATGGATAATACGTCCTTCTTCATCAAAACGGCTGAAGAGCTTGGTGCCCGGAAATGGCGTAAGGATATTGATCAGCGGCATTAAAAGCTTGGATTCGTCTATGAAATTTATAAGCTCGTCAAAGGCGGTTTCAGTGTCAAAATCGTAGCCTAATATGAATGAGCCGTGGACTAATATTCCGTACGACTGTATTTTTTTGATGGCGTCTATGTAATCAAGCTTTTGATTGACCTTCTTATCCATGAGTGATAGATTTTTTTGCGATACGGATTCAAACCCTATAAGCACGGCCCCGCATCCGCTATCCTTCATCAGCCTCAGCAGGTCGTCGTCCCCGGCTATGTTTATGGAGGCCTGGCACGACCAGTTCAGCCTGTACTGTTTTAACGCCAAGAAAAGCTCGCGGGCGAATCTTCTGTCCGAAATAATATTATCGTCTGCGAAGAAGACGGATTTTTTCTTGTATTTGGCGTCGGAGGAGGTAATTTCCCGTATTTCGCTTGTAACCTGCTCTATTGTTTTGCTTCTGATGGTTTTCCCGTCATAAGCGTAAACAGAGCAGAATTCACAATGAAAAGGGCAACCTTTTGTAGTTTGAACGATGTCTGAAAAATATTTGCTCTTTGAAAGTACCGTCCTTTTAGGGTTTTGGCAGGTTTTCAGGTCGGTTTTTTTACCGGCGGTATAAGTCTTTTTTAACGCGTTATGGGTTGCGTCCGTCAATACGGACTGCCAAACGTCCTCAGCCTCGCCTATTACCACGCTGTCGCAATGCCGGAGGGCTTCTTCAGGGCACATCGAAGGGTGTATTCCTCCTAAAACCGTCTTTACGCCTTTCGCGCGGAATTTATCGGCTATATCATAGGCCCTTATCGCGAACATCGTCCTTACGCTGATGCCCGCGAGGTCCGCGCCCCAGTCATAATCAACTTCTTCTATGTTTTCGTCAAATACCCGCACCTCATGCTCGGGCGGGGTCAGAGCCGCCAAGGTGGGAATGGCCAGAAGATATGAAAAGTATTTTCTTGAAATCAGGAACTTCGAGAAGAACTTGTAATCGTAAAAGCTTTTTTCGTTTTCAGATCCGTTTCTGGGTATGATAAGCGCTATTTTCATAATATACAATAAATACGGCAGTGTCATGTGCGGCTTTATTTATTATTATAAAACTTTTTAACGGATTAAACAATGAAAACTCCATACTGCCTTGCAACCGTATTTTATCTGTGTGATAATACGGTAAAAATGAGGGGCGTATCTTATAAATAGGGCTTACGAAAAAAAAGCGCGGCGTTTTATTGACGATGAAATAGGGGCCGTGCGTAAAGATCGCGGCGGCAAAATAACCGTTTGCCTCGTTTACCCTAACCAGTATCGGTTGGGCATGACCAACCTTGGTTTTCAAACGGTTTATGCCATACTCAATTCCTTTGACGACTGCGTCTGCGAAAGGGCTTTTCTGCCGGACGGCGTAGTGTTCGGCGCGTCTTCAGGAAAAGACGCGCCGCTTTATTCGCTTGAATCTCAAGCGCCGCTTTCCAGTTTTGACGTTGTCGCGTTTTCAATTTCATTTGAAGACGACTACCTGAATATCCCCAAGATATTCTCCCTTGCCGGGATTACGCTAAAGGCGGATGAAAGGGCTCGCGGCAATTGGCCGCTTGTTGTGGCCGGAGGCGCGGCAGTGTCGCTGAACCCGGAGCCGCTTGCCGATTTCATTGACGTATGCGTAATCGGCGAAGCCGAAGGCGCTCTTAGAGAGTTTATTGACGTTTACATAAGAGCTATCGCGAGGCCGTGCTCAAAGGAAGCTCTCTTAAACGAGATGGATTCGCTTAAGTTCGCTTACGTGCCGTCGCTGTATGATTTCGAGTATGACGGACCGGTTATTACAGGGGTAACTCCTAAATATGGCGCGAAGAAAAGTGTGTTGGCGTCAAAACATTTGAATCTTGATGCATATGCCCTGCCTTCAAGCAAGGTATATACGCCGCATACGGCTTTTAAAGGGGCGTCGCTTATTGAAATAGAGCGAGGGTGCGGCAGAGGGTGCAGGTTTTGCGCCGCCGGGTTTTTGTACCTGCCGCCGAGATACAGAAATGTCGACGCGGTCAAGGCCGCGGTGAAAGAAGGCGCGGCTATTTCGGGTAAGGTCGGCCTTGTCGGAGCGGCGGTGTCAGAGCATCCGGCCATAAAAGAAGTTATAGAGGCCGGAATAGCCGCCGGCGGCTCGGTAACGCTTTCATCTCTCCGGCTTGATATGCTTGATTCCGGGCTTATGGGCCTTCTTAAAAAAGCCGGTTATAAGACCGTGACGCTTGCCCCTGAGGCCGGTTCGCAGAAGATGAGAGACGTAATCAACAAGGGCATTGACGAAGCAGGCGTGCTGGGCGCCGCGCGTCTCGCGGCAGAGGCCGGGTTTACAAAGTTAAAGCTTTATTTTCTTGTTGGTTTGCCGCTTGAGGAAGACGCGGACGTTGACGCCATTGCCGATTTATGCCTGCGTATCAGGGCCGGTATGAAAAAAGGCTCTTTGACAATAAGCGTAAGTCCGCTTGTGCCGAAGCCTGTTACGCCGTTTCAGTGGCACCCGTTTTGCGATAAGGAAAAGATAGAAAAGAGGCTTGCCCGCGTGAAGAAACGCCTCGGCATTGACGCGGGCATAACGCTTGGTGCGGTATCGGCCACCGGAGCGTTTGTTCAGGCGTACCTTTCCCGCGCGGACAGGCGAGCCGGACGCTTTATAATTGACGCGGCGGAAAACGGGGTAAGATCCGCCATAAGAATGAATGAAGATTTGATTATTGCTTCGATTTACAGGCAAAGGAGTAAAGATGAATTGCTTCCGTGGGATATAATTCACCACGGCGTTACCAAGGCGTATTTGTGGAAAGAATACCAAAAAGGCCTCAACGGAAGGCAGACGCCGCCGTGCGACGTGGGCAATTGCTTCAGATGCGGCGTATGTTGATTAAAGGCAGTGAATTGTGAATGGAAACTGATAACTGACATATGAACTCTACAGAGATAAAAAGATTTCTTCCGCTTGTCAGGCGCCCGGCGAGATACATTGGCGGCGAGGTAAACTCAATAAAAAAAGACCTCGCCCGCGTTCGCCTTAAATTCGGCATGGCGTTCCCTGACGCCTATGAAGTAGGCATGAGCCACCTTGGCATTCAGATACTCTACCAGACGCTTAACGCTGACGCGAATATCGCCTGTGAAAGGGTATTCGCGCCGTGGACGGATATGGAGCTTGTGCTACGCGAAAAGGGCGCGCGTCTTTCAACGCTTGAGTCCGGCATACCGCTTGACGGGCTGGACATACTCGGTTTTTCGCTTCAGTACGAAATGTCATATACCAACGTGCTTAATATGCTTGACCTCGGCGGGGTTCCGCTTTACACAACTCAAAGGGAGAGCCGTCATCCGTTTGTCATCGGCGGCGGGCCGATAGTATATAACCCGGAGCCTGTAGCTGAGTTCTTTGACGCATTTCTGCTTGGCGACGGCGAAGAAGCGGTCATAGAAATATCTTATGCCGTAATCGAGGGCAGGGAAAAAGGCGAAGACAGGGCCGATATTTTAAAAAGGCTCTCAAAAATAAAAGGCGTTTATGTGCCGTCGTTTTTTGAAGTGGAGTATAATTCCGATAAGACCGTAAAAAAGGTCGTGCCGCTTTTTGAGAGCTATAAGACCGTAAGAAAACGGATAATACCGGACATTAACGCGCTTAATCTTCCTGAAAGGCCGGTTGTGCCTTTTATGGAAACGATACACGACCGCGTTACAGTTGAAATTACCAGAGGTTGCACGAGGAGTTGCCGTTTTTGTCAGGCTGGAATGATATACAGGCCGGCAAGGGAGAGAAAGCCGGAGCTTATAGAGCGGCTTGTCGAGAACGCCCTTAAAAATACCGGCTATGACGAAGTGTCGCTCTTGTCGCTCAGCGCCGGCGATTATACAGGCATCGAGGGGCTTCTTTCAATGCTGATGCGGCGTCTTGTAGAGAAAAACGTAGCGCTCTCTTTGCCGTCTTTAAGGGTCGGCACGCTTAACGCCACCCTTGCCAAAGAGATAAAAAAAGTCAGAAAGACAGGCTTTACGCTCGCGCCCGAGGCCGGAAGCGAAAGGCTCCGCCAACTGATAAATAAGGGCATAAGCGAGGCCGACCTTTTAAAATGCTCAAGCGAGATATTTTCTTTGGGCTGGAGGTCGTTAAAACTCTACTTCATGATAGGGCTTCCAACCGAGACGGACGACGACGTCAATGAAATTACGCGCCTTGCCGCGTGCGTAAAAAAAATAGGCAGGGAAGCCTCAAACGGAAGGGCGCCTCAATTAAACGCCGCCGCCGCCACGTTCATACCTAAGCCGTTTACGCCTTTTCAGTGGGAGCCGCAATTGCCATATGCCGAATGCGTAAGAAAACAGGCGCTTTTGAAAAAGAGCCTTACAGCGCGCAAGATAGATTTCAAGTGGCATGACCCCCGCATGAGCATACTTGAGGGCGTCTTTTCAAGAGGCGACAGAAGGCTTTCAAAAGTCCTCGTGAACGCGTTTAAAAAGGGGTGCAGGTTTGACGGCTGGAGCGAGCAATTTAATTTTTCCGTTTGGGAGGGCGTTTTCAGGGAAGAAGACGTTGACATGGCTTTTTATACGTCGAGGAGGAGGCCGCTTGACGAAGTATTTCCGTGGGACCACCTTGACGCGGGTATAAACAAAGATTTCCTTCTAAAAGAATTGAAAAACGCGCTGGAGCTTTCATACACGCCGGATTGCAAGGTTGATAAGTGTTCCGCTTGCGGCGTATGCGACCATAAAACAGTAAAAAACATAGTTGCCAACGCAAAGGACGATATTGAAAAGACCGTTGGCGCGCCTTCGGGTTTGTATGAAACAGGCAAGCAAGGGCTTGAAGCGCACAAGCTGAAGTTCGCGTTTTCAAAGACCGGAGATATGCGCTTTTTGGGGCACCTTGAGCTTGTAACAGCCGTTACGAGGGCGTTCAGGCGGGCGGGGTTGTCCGTAAAATACTCAGAGGGGTTTCACCCGCTACCCAAGTTTGTTTTTTCACAGCCTTTGCCCGTAGGCGTAGAGAGCGTTGATGAATGGCTTGTGGCCGAGCTTGAGGGCGAAAGGGTAAGGCCGGACGACGTTGCCGGGCGGCTTAATAAGGAACTGCCTGAAGGATTGCGTATTTTGTCGGGCGCGTATCTGCCCTTGAAAGTTAACCATTCATCTGGTATCATCAAAGAAGTTGAATACCTTGCGTTTTTAAATGGCGGGCCTGAAGGGGAATATCTCCCTTTATCAGGTTTAAACATAATGCCGGAAAGTATTGACGGGATTTTAAGGGAGTTTTTAAACAAGGACTTTGCCGTCGTAAGCGTCGTCAGGGAGGGCAAGCCCCCCGCAGAGGTTGATATAAGGCCGCTTGTTGCCGGGCTTTCGCGCACGGGAGAAGGCACGTTGAAGCTTGTTTTGAAGAAGAGCCAGTCCGTAAGCGTAAGGCCAAGCGACGTGCTTGCTCATATATTCAGCCTTTCCCTGAGAGAAGCTTCCTTAATACCCGTCCTTAAAATAAAAACCATCCAGTAAAATCTCTTCACGGCGCATTCCGCCCTTTTTGCGTTTCCGGGATGTAAAAAAAGGATATAGATGAAGGACAATAAAGCTGAAATTTTAATTGACGCCAACCCTTTTGAAAAGCGCGTGGCGGTTGTGGAGTCCGGCAAGCTCGTCGAGTTTTATGTCGAGCGGGCCAAAGACAGAGGCATTACAGGGAACATTTACAAGGCTAAGGTCGTAAGAGTTTTGCCGGGCATGCAGTCCGCTTTTATAGAGGCCGGACTTCAAAGGACGGCTTTTTTGCACGTTACCGACATTAAAGACGAACTCGGCGAAGTTGACGACGACGCCGACGAAGACAAACACCACGCGAGCGGGCCGTCGCGCATACAAGACCTTTTGAAGGAAGGGCAACAGATAGTCGTGCAGGCCGCCAAAGAGCCGATAGGCACCAAGGGCGCGCGCGTTACTTCGTACATATCGCTTGCCGGCAGGCACCTTGTATTCATGCCTTCATACGACAAGGTTGCCGTGTCAAGAAGGATATCAAGCGAAAAGGAAAGACGGCGGCTGAAAGACATCGTGCGCGAGGTGCGCCCGCCGGGCTACGGATTTATCGTCAGGACTGTTTGCGAGGGCATGGGCAAAGACGAAATACAGGCGGACATGAGCTACCTTATAAAGCTCTGGCAGAGCATTCTTAATAATAAGGAGAAAGTAGCCACGCCCGGCCTTTTATTTGAAGAGCTTGATTTGACGCTTCGCATTATCAGGGACATTTTTTCAACTGACATTGACAGGCTCGTAATAAATTCCAAAGAAGAGTACGACAGGGCGTTGAAGTTCGTAACCGAATTCATGCCCGGCCTTGCCGGCAAGCTTGAACTTTATCAGGGCGAGCAGGATATATTCGACGCCCACGGAATAGAAATAGAGCTTGCCAGCGCCATTGAAAGAAAAGTCTGGCTCCGTTCAGGCGGGCATATCGTCATTGACCAGCTTGAGGCCCTTACCGCCGTGGACGTAAATACCGGCAAGTACGTCGGTAAAAAGAGCAGTGAGGAGACTATACTCAAGACTAACCTTGAAGCGGTAAAAGAGGTTGTTTATCAGCTCAGGCTCAGAAATATCGGCGGCATAATAGTAATAGACTTTATAGACATGACAAAGGCAGTGAACAGGGAAAAGGTCTATACCGAGCTTAAAGAGGCATTGAGGGCGGATAAGGCAAGGACGAATATATTGAAGGTCTCCGAGCTTGGCATAGTGGAGATGACGAGAAAGCGGGTAAGGGAGAGCCTTGTGCAGTCGCTCTGCGAGCCGTGCCCGTATTGCGACGGAAATGGGCATGTGCGTGAAAAAGATTCCATAATAATGGATATCTACAGGGAGCTTTTATGGGATACTTCCGCCAAGAAAGATAACGCCGTGCTTTACGTTAGCCAAACAATCGCCGACAGGCTTAAGGAGGAAACCGGCGTAATGCTTGAGGTTGAAAAGAAGCTTGGCAGAAAGATTGACATAAAGGTAGTTGAGAGGTTTCATCAGGAGCGCTTTGAAATATTTTGAGGCGCGCCCGTTCTTGACAAACAATACGGACGCGGTTACTCTAAATAAGAGTCTTGTAGGGCGGGCACTGCCCGCCAAAACATCTGACAGAGATACCATGAAACTTTTTACTTTCGAGTCTTGTAGGGCGGGCACTGCCCGCCAAAATATCATATAGAGACACTATGAAACTTTTTACTTTCAAGGCAATACTTAATCTTTTGGTAGCCGTAGCGCTGGGCGTTATGCTTGCGGAG
>SCQA01000234.1 GCA_004298725.1 bacterium | reverse complement strand
CATTTCCAAAGCCCGTCTTTAGCCACCCTGCAAAGATACGCGTGTACCACCGTGCCCAAGTGGCGGGCGGCCTCGCCTGCCCAATAAAACTCCGGCTCCACGCCTGCGGCGATTACTTCGTCCGGAGCGTCAAGCAATATGCCCGCGTTCGGCTCCGGCCTTTTCCACGTGGAACTTAATCTCTTCAGCTGAAAAAGAGGCGCTACTGGTTCCACGGGAACTTCTACGGCAGGCATGGGTTCAAACATATTTGAATTTAGAATATGATTTATGGAATATAAAAAAGACCTTTTTTCAGGGCTGACCTTGCCTTTATCCGGACCGTCCGCGGTAAGCCTTGCGTGGCCTAAAAGGTACAGCCTTTTTTTAGCTCTGGTGCAAGCCACGTAAAAAAGCCTTGTCCTCTCAAGTTCCTTCTTTTTATTGTTAAACGCAAAGAGAAAATCGTACAGCGGGCTTTCATAATTCTTCACCTTCTTTTCAACGGGCGCAAGCAACAGATCGTCGCCGCGCTCTAACCATAAAAGGAGCCTCTTATTTTCGTTTCTGGAAATTTTACCAAGGCCTGGAACTATAACGTGGTCAAACTCCAGCCCCTTTGCCTTATGCACGGTCATAAGGCTTACGAAGTCTTCCGCCTTGCCGTGCCCGGCGTAAAGCTTGCTTACGCGCTCGCGAAGTTTTTTTACGTCAATATCTCCGCCTCTGCTTACTAAGTCAATTGTTTCAAAGAAGATTTCAGCGTCGTTTAAGGCTGATTCATCGCTTACGCACGCCGGGCCGCCTATGTCTATCCAAACGCCTTCAAGCACGCGCCTGAACGAAACTCTGCCTTTTAATTGCAGAGCCTTTTCAAACTTCCGGGTAAAGCTCAGCAGACGCGCCCTGCCCGCGTCCGTTAACTTATTTAAGCGTTCATCGTCCTTTAAAAGCGCGGCAATAGGACTGCTATTGTCGCCCGATACAATATGCAACATATCCGCAAGGCTAAGCCCGCACCACGGGGCGCGCAGGAGCGCAAGCCATGCCGTCCTGTCAAACGGATGCGTAAGCGCGCGTGAGAGCGCGAAGAGGTCTTGTATCACCGGCCTGCCGCTTAGAGTGTCGAAATCTTCAGCGCTAAAACCAATGCCTTGTTTTTTAAATATATTTACGACTTCCGCAAGATGGCTCCTCGACCTGCAAAGCACCGCAACGGTCTCGCCCGGCCTAACTCCCTTTATTATCTCTGCTATCTTTTCAGCCTCAGCCCGGTCAGTATCCGCCCTATCGCGGGTACCGTCATAAAGCGTTACAGACACACCGGCGTCGTCAACGCCGTATTCAAAAGCCTCTGACAAGGAATATTTTACCGCGCCGGTAAACACGTCCTCGATTGGAGGAAACGATGGCGCAAACGACTTATTTATCCAATTTACAATGGCGGATGTTGACCTGAAATTCGTTTTAAGCGTCAGCGGAGTTAGCAATACCGTGCCTATGCCGAGTTTGCGCGCCTCCATGAAAAGGCCCACGTCAGCCTCTCTAAAACCGAATATTGACTGCATCGGGTCTCCGACTACAAAAAGCGTTCTACCGTCGTCAGAGGTCCAACCCCTTGTGAGCGCGCGAAGTAGAAACAGCTGTGTCCTTGACGTATCCTGATATTCGTCAACAAGAATATGCGCGAGCTTCCAGTCCATCGAGAGCATAAGGTCGGTGGGGCTTTCTTCGCTTCCCAAAGATGATAACGCGGCCATTGAGACCTCTTGAAAATCAGCCGTGCCGTTGGCAACAAAGACCGTATTTAAACGTTTCAGCGCGACCGGCAGAAGCTTTATAAGCGAAATAAGTATTTCCCATTCGTCCTCGCTGAACTTTGGCGCCGGAAGCCCGTTTACGCAGGAAAGCGCCTGAAAGAAATTGTCGTTAGGTTCAATGCCGGCAAGAAGTTCCAGAAACTTTTTCTTAGCCTCGGCATACTTGCCCTTTAGTGCCGGAAAACCAATGCCCTTATCCACGCGCTTACGCCAACCATTGCCGTCTTTTGTAATAAACAGTTCCCTTAGGCCATGCCAGAGGGGCAGGTCTTCAACGCGCGCCGACGGAACTTCATTCATATCAGCAAGCCGGTTTATAAAGCTCTCGCTGTTTTCAATATTAGCGGCGGCATACCTTGACAGCGTAAGAATATCTTCCGCGTATTCCGCTGGGAATGTCGCCATTGCCTTTTCAAGCTCATGCGACACGAGCTTTTCAAAAGCAGACTCCAGCGAGACCTTTAATAAAGCTTTATCGCTCCGGGCCGCTTCAACATGGCGCATCCATTGGTCTCTGCTCTTTAACATCATCACAAGCCTGTCAGTAAGCGCCGTAACGGAATTGTCCATATGCTTGAGGGCGGAAAATACCGCGTCCGCGTCAGGGCCGGCATCCTCAACCGCCTCTATGGTAAGCCTTGCCGCGAGCGCGTAAAGCTCGTCCGGGTCTTCGCTTATTAGCGCAGACGCGCCTACGCGCGACAACAGCGGCTGTTGCCGCACAAGCGCGGCGCAAAGCGAATCAATCGTCCTTATATTAAGTTTCCCCGGGTTTTCAAGAAGGTTCCATTCAAGCGCAACGTCTTTTTTCAAAGCTTCGCGGGCAAGCTCAATGGTCTTTTTCTGGTGCGTGCCGTCGTCTTTTTCAGGATTAGCCGCGACGAGAAGGGCGCTTATCACGCGGTGGCGCAATTCGCCCGCGGCCTTGCGCGTAAACGTCATGGCAAGTATGCCCTCCGGCTCGGCAACGGTCGCAAGAAGCGACAAAAACCTCTGCATAAGTAGCTCTGTCTTGCCGGAACCTGCCGGAGCCTGCACTATGAAAGACCTTTTAACGTCAAGCGCCTCAAGCCTTTCGTCAAGGTCAATTATCTTTTTATCATTCTTCATCGTCAATATCCGCAATTAAACCAATGTCATTTATTCTGCAAAGCGGAGCAAGGCCGCAGTACAGGCACGTCTTAGGCTCAAGCGGGTTAACCCCTGCGCGTCCAGCGAGAAAATCGTTGGCAAGCGTTTCAACCGTGACCTTCCAATTCGCCATAAGCCCGTCCCAGCTTGGCGGCTCCGGGCCGGATTTCTCCCTGAACTTATCCGCCTCAAGCGGCTTTACACCCGGAAGAATATCCGCTGAGTTTGATATGCCGACAAATTTACAATCGCCCGGAATAAGCCTCGCAAACGACACGCAATCGTACCTGCCCGTCCGGCTGTATATTATAAGCTGGGGTTCGCGCGGCCTTTGCCCAAGCCAGTCCTCTCTTTTTGCCTCGCCTGTTTTATAATCTAAAATCACTTCACGCTTATCTTCAACTTCGTCTATCCTGTCAATGCGGCCTTCTATGGCAAGGCCGCCTATATTTACCGATACCGTCTTTTCAACGGCCTTGACAGTAAACTCGCCCCGCCCAAGCTCCTCATGCGTCCATTCTTTTAAAACGGAAATAAGCCGCTCCTTTTCAAGCTCTGCAAAACGGACGGAGAGCGGCCAAGCAATTCGCACCCCCTTAAAGGCCTCGGTTGCAATCTCTTTTATAAAGCCGTCAAGCTCGCCTTTTGCAAACATGCGCCTTAGCTCTGCCGAGCCTTTTGCCTTTTCCCAAAAGAGTTTCAGCGCCCTATGCACAACTCTGCCTCTATCCGCGGCGGAAAGCCCAAGCTCCGCGCCGGTTACTTCCTTTGCGACAAGCCTGTGCGTTGCAAACGCCTTAAACGGGCACAAAGATTGATCTTTTATAATTAACGTCCCGCCGCGTATAGCCGCAAGTTCGGCTGAACTTACCGGCACGTCGTCTTCAACCGGCATGGTCTCAAACCCGTTTGCCTTGCTTACGGCGGATTTTAACGTATTTGACGCGTATTGGCCGTCAATAGGTTTTTTAACTTCAAGAGAACTAAATATTGCGCTCGCTCCGGTTTGCTTACGGTCCACCATTGCCGGAAAACTTACGTCAAGCGTTTTGCAAGAGGCTACGAGCCTCTTAACAACCTTTCTTGCGAACTCAAGCTCGCGCGCGTGCGATGAATTCGGCAATTTAGCGGCCTTTTGAATATCAAGCGGAATAAACGGATTGGGGCGCGGCTCGCCGGGCAATACGTCCTCATGGCAACATATTAAACGGATGCGGTCAAAGTACAAACCCGTTGACTCAAGAAGCCCAAGCACCTGAATCTGCCTCCGGGGCGTTTCCGCCTGATGGATGGCGTCGGTAGCAAGCGACGTTAGTTTTTTGAAGGCCTCGCCAAACGTAAGCGGCCCAAGCAAGTCGTCAAGGCTTGAGAACTCTTCAAACAGCCGGTTCCACGCCTTTAAAGCCTGATATTCAACGCTTGTAAGCTTGACGTTACCGAGCCACCCTATGTTTTTAAGCAACGCGCTTGAGTGCAACGCCCACTGGGAAGCAAGCTTTTTCCCTCTCGCGTCCTTTAACGCCAAGGCCCATGCGTTGAACTTTTTTACCAAGAACGCCGCGCCGGCGTCGCTTCCGACATAGCGGACTGCCTCGGCAATGGAAATAGTCAAAAACCCCGCGTCCTTCAACCGCGCGTCAAAACGCGCGCACTCAAGCCGTTCATGCGCTAATGAAGAAAAATACGGCGACAAAAGCACCAAGCTTAAATCATCTAATTCGTTTCTTCCGTCTTTGCCCGTTCCTATGGAAAGCGCGTCAAGCGCGCTCCTTACAAGCGGCTCCTCGCTAAGCGCCCTGCCGAGCGAAATGTTAAACGCGTCCGGTCCGTCATAGTCCGGCAGAACCGAGGCAGGGGCAAGCTCCGCCCTGAATTCGCGTGAAATAATATCCGCGTAAGTGCCAAGTTCAGGCACTATAACCGCAACGCTTACGCCCGGCTTGATAACGGAGCGCGCCCACTTCGCGGCGTAAGTTATCTCGTCATTTTCACTGTCAAAGCGCGTTAAACTCACCCGTGCATGATCGAATGAAAGAGGTTTGCCGCATACGTCCGTACCCGGCTCGCGCGGCCAGTAAGACGCCTTTAGCCCGCTTTTAACGACTGCGTCGATAAGCAGGCGCGTTGCCGGACTAAGCTCGTCAAAACCGGCAAAGACAACTTCAGAAAGCGCCTTCACTCCTTTTAAACGCGCGCCCGCAAGGGTTGACAGCATGGCGCGATTAGCAAACCCCAAGCGCTTGACTTCCTCTTCGTAAATCGCCGCCCACCTCTTTAATGCCTTTGCCTCTTCCGTAAGATACAGGTCGTAGTCAGGGATGGTCAGCCGGTATTCCTTTAAAAGCATGTAAGCTTCAAATGAAAGAGAGGCTGTGCCTTTTTCAAGAAGCAGTTCGCCGGACTTTATCAGCGGGTCGCGCTCGACCGTTCTTTCCCATAATGCCTTTGCCCTGACGGACGACAACAGCGGAGTATCCGGCGAGCTCTCGTTCCAAATCCGTTCTTTCCACGCGTCAAGCGGCAAAATATCAGGGCTTGGCCACGCGCCGCGCCCGGCTGTTTTCATCATATCGTCAAAAGCAAAACAAAGGCTTCGGGATAGACGCGCGTTAACCGTCACCACGGTTGCCCCGCCTTCAATACGGCGCATTATTTCTTCAAGTTTGTTATTCAAAACTTTACGCCCCTACAATTCAGACAAGAATAACTTAATTTTATCATAAACAAATACCCTTTAGCGTTTGAATTTTTAGCG
>SCQA01000233.1 GCA_004298725.1 bacterium | reverse complement strand
AAGAAAGGGTAAAAACCGAATATGGGTACGCCTCGGCTTTGGCAAATATCAACCCGGTACGCGTAACCAATCTCAGCACGAAATGGTTCCAGATATAGAGCGAATAACTCATCATGCCAAGCACCTGCATAAAGCGGTTTGTCACCATGAAATTCAAAGCGCCGGCATCAACGGATAGCGCCGCGCATATTATAAGGAAAAAGCCTGCCTGATTAACACTGTTTGTAAACGGCGCGATAATAATACCCGCCCTGCCGAGCGCGATCGAGTCCCACATGTTTGCCCCTATGAAAAGAAAGCAAAAACCTACAATAACGAGCAACCACGGTTTGGCAAAGTCCGTAAACTTTACGCCATTTACATAAAGGCCGCAAATAAACATGCCCAGGGCAAAGTCGTCCATCCTGCCCGCGATACTGTCTCTTATCACGCTTAACGATGATCCGGGAATTTCAAATTGCGGCATGTAAGCGCCAACAACCCTTACCGCAAGGCTTATAAACGCGACCACAAAAAAGAGCCTGCCTGCGCCGATTCTTCTTGCCAGAAGAACGAAAAGCGGAAAAAGAACGCTGAACAATATCTCAAGGCCTATCGACCAAAGGTCGGAGTTGTACCACGGGGTATAGAAATCTTGGGTGAAATTAAACGTCACGGTCATCATTAAGATGAAGTGACGCATGAAATTCGCGTCTAAATTAATGTTCCACAATAAAACAGCGACGACAAAGGCAATATAATATAAAGGAAGCAACCTGCTTGCCCTGCGCTTGTAGTAAACAACCGTGTCCGTAAAGGCGCTCATGCGCCTGCGCTCTCTCGCGTAAGGCAGATACAAGACAAAACCTGAAAGCATGAAAAACAACTGAACGCCGAACCATCCGTTCGAGAGCAAGGCAAGAGGATAAAGCTTCAGTCCCGCCGGAAAGTGGTTGACCATCAAACCGGAAGGAGTATACTTCGAGAATACATGCTGGTAGATTACCGCGAGAATGGCGAACCCGCGAAGCCCGTTTATGGCGCCTATCTTTTTTTCCATGAAAACCTTTAAATTCAAGCC
Source organism: bacterium (assembly GCA_004298725.1). Lineage (GTDB taxonomy): Bacteria > Desulfobacterota > GWC2-55-46 > GWC2-55-46 > GWC2-55-46 > SCQA01. The sequence goes on along the minus strand of SCQA01000233.1, from coordinate 5,144 downwards.
AGAGCGAATAAGAACCGGCATGCGTTCTCACAACTTTAAGAGACAACAAAAAAATAGTCAAGCAAATTAAAAGAGCGGGGCGGCCTTTGGCCGCCCCGCTCTTTTAATATCAATTTGAATCAAACTTGCTTCTTACATCATGTCCATTCCGCCCATTCCGCCCATGCCGCCCATGCCGCCCATACCGCCCGGCATTCCGCCTGCCTTTTCATCCTTTGGCTTTTCGGCAATCATGCACTCGGTAGTGAGCATAAGCGAAGCTATTGAAGACGAATTCTGAAGCGCTATTCTTGACACCTTGGTCGGGTCAATTACGCCTGCCTTGACGAGGTCTTCGTAGCTCTCAGTCGCGGCATTAAAGCCGAACGCGCCGCTTCCGTTCTTTACCTTATCAACTACAATAGAGCCTTCCACGCCCGCGTTAGCTGATATCTGACGAAGCGGCTCCTCAAGCGCCCTCTTAACGATGTTTACGCCGAACTGCTGGTCGCCTTCAAGTTTCAGCTTTTCAAGCGCACCCAATGTTCTCATGTACGCAACGCCGCCGCCCGGCACAACGCCTTCATCAACGGCCGCGCGCGTTGCGTGAAGCGCGTCTTCCACGCGAGCCTTCTTCTCCTTCATTTCGGTCTCGGTTGCCGCGTCGACGTTGATTACCGCCACGCCGCCCGCAAGCTTAGCAAGCCTTTCCTGAAGTTTTTCCCTGTCATAGTCGGAGGTTGTTTCCTCTATCTGCGCCCTTATCTGCTTAATGCGCCCTTCAATGTCGGCCTTCTTTCCGGCGCCGTCAATCAAGGTGGTGTTTTCCTTGTCTATCACTATGCGCTTGGCCTTGCCGAGGTCTTTTAAATCAACGGACTCCAGCTTAATGCCAAGCTCTTCAGCGATGAGCTTGCCGCCCGTAAGAGTGGCGATGTCGTCGAGCATGGCCTTTCTTCTGTCGCCAAAGCCCGGCGCCTTCACTGCCGCGGCTGAAAGCGTGCCGCGAAGCTTGTTAACTACAAGCGTGGCAAGGGCCTCTCCGTCAACGTCCTCGGATATGATAAGAAGGGGCTTGCCCATCTTGGCTATCTTTTCAAGAAGAGGAAGAAGGTCCCTCATGTTGGATATCTTCTTTTCGTGAACAAGAATAAGCGCGTCCTCAAGCACGCACTCCATTCTCTCGGCGTCAGTTACAAAGTACGGGGAAAGGTAGCCCCTGTCAAACTGCATGCCCTCGACGACGTCAAGCTTGGTTTCCATGCCCTTGGCCTCTTCAACCGTGATGACGCCTTCCTTGCCGACCTTCTCCATGGCCTCGGCTATTATTTCGCCGATGCCGGTGTCGCCGTTGGCTGATATGGTGCCCACCTGCGCGATTTCCTTCTTGTCCTTGACGTTCTTTGAAAGTTTTTTAAGCTCGCCTATGGCGACTTCAACGGCCCTGTCAATGCCCCTTTTAAGGTCCATCGGGTTATGGCCCGCGGCTACAAGCTTGGAGCCTTCCCTTAACATGGCCTGCGCAAGAACCGTGGCCGTGGTGGTGCCGTCTCCGGCGATGTCGGAAGTCTTGCTGGCGACTTCCTTGACCATCTGAGCGCCCATATTCTCGAACTTATGTTCAAGCTCTATTTCCTTTGCAACCGTAACGCCGTCTTTGGTTATAATCGGCGAGCCGAAGCTCTTTTCAATGACTACGTTTCTTCCCCTCGGTCCAAGCGTAACTTTTACCGCGTCAGCGAGTATGTTTACGCCGCGAAGCATCGCGCTCCTTGCGCTGTTACTAAACAACAGCTCTTTTGCAGACATATCTATAAACCTCCGTGAATTTAATTAGTTTGAGTCCACGCCACACGCGCGGGGGCGCTTATTACTTTTCGACAATGCCGAGGACGTCTTCTTCCCTCATTATAAGGAACTCCTCGCCTTCAATCTTCACATCCGTGCCGCCGTACTTGCTGAAGATTATGCGGTCGCCTGCCTTAACGTCAAGCGGAACGAGCTTGCCGGTTTCATCTCTCTTGCCTGAGCCGACGGCAACAACTTTGCCTTCGGCCGGAGTCTCCTTGGCGCTTTCCGGGATTATTATCCCGCCCCTTGTCTTTTCCTCCTCCTCAAGCCTCTTGACGAGAATACGGTCGTGAAGCGGTTTCATCTTCATAACTCTGTCTGCCTCCTTTTTTTTATTGTATTTTTTTAAAATATCGTTTTTAAACCGCAACAAGCGCGGCGTTAAGTAATATATGTCCCATGTTTTTGTTTGTCAAGTGTATTTTAGCACTCTAACGCCTTGAGCGCTAATTAACTAAAACCTCCGTGCCGCAGTCAAAAGCATTTGCTGGAATTAACATTGCCGTTGATGTATAATTTTAAGTTATGTATTTATACGAACGGGCAATAACTAACTCTTATGCCGCATAAAACAACTTTGCGCGCCATATCAATCTTCGAGGTTAACGAGCCTGAAGACAAAACCGGGCTGATTATCGAAGGCCTCCGGCAAAATAACCTCAAAAACCTTAGCATACGGATACCGCATGACAAAATTACCGTCATTGCGGGGCTAAGCGGAAGCGGCAAATCGTCACTTGCCTTTGATACGCTCTTTGCCGAAGGCAGATGGCGTTTCATTGAATCGCTTTCCACATACTCGCGCCTTTTTTTAGAGCGTATGGACAGGCCTGAGCTTGACCTTATAAAAAACATCCGTCCGGCCATAGCCGTTGAACAGAAAAATACGATTCGGACAAGCCGCTCAACCGTAGGCACGGCTACGGAGCTTAATGACTATCTGCGCCTTTTTTTCGCCCGCGCCGGCAAAGTCCACTGCCCTGAATGCGGCTTGCCAGCCAAGCAAATCTCCCCTTCAGACGCCGCTAAGAGGCTTTTAAGCACCCATAACGGAAAACCCGGCCTAATCGGTTTTAAACTTCAAAACAATATCACAGACTACAAGGATATAAACCTCACTGCGGACGAGCTGATTAAAAACGGCTGGATACGGATAAAAATAGGCGATAAGGTGGTGAACCTTTCAACTCAAACGCTTCCGGCAAATACGCGCCCTAATGAAATAGGCGTTATAACCGACAGGATTGTAATAAAAGAAGACGACCTCTCGCGCCTTACAGCCGCGCTTGAAGAGGCATACAAACACGGCAACGGAACCGCGTGGGCGGAAATAACCGGAAAAGACAACAAACCGCTAATCGAAAGGTTCTCAAACGGCGCATCCTGCTTGGAATGCAACGTCAATCTGCCGCAACCCGCGCCGTTGTCTCTTTCATTTAACCACCCTACGGGCGCGTGCCCGGAGTGCAGAGGGTTCGGCAACGTGCTGAACTACGATATTGACAGGATAGTGCCGGACGCAAACTTGAGCCTTTCAAACGGGGCCATAGAGCCGTGGACAAAACCCGCCTACACATGGTGGTACGGCGAACTGAAAAAACACGCCCATAAAAACCGCATAGACCTTGACAAACCGTTCAACAAGCTCTCGCAAAGAGAAAAAAAGCTTGTCATGGACGGCACGGCCGGCTTCGATGGAATAAACGGCTTTTTCGCCTACCTTGACACGAAAAAATATAAGCTCCACATAAAGGTGTTCACGTCGCGCTACAAAGGGCAAACGATATGCTCCGAATGCAACGGCGCGCGGCTTAACAAGGCCGCGCTCCGCGTAAAGGTAGCCGGGCTATCCATAGCGGACGTAAACGCCATGACCATAAAGAAAGCCGCTGAGTTCTTTGGCGGCCTTCAGCTTACTTCACATGAAAAAGAGGTGTCAAAGGAACTGCTCCGGCAGATTGACGCTAAACTCGTCTTTTTAAGTGAAACCGGCCTTGGCTATATTACGCTTGACCGGATGACGAAAACGCTCTCCGGAGGCGAAGCCCAAAGAATGCACCTTGCCACGCAACTTGCGTCATCGCTTACAGGCGTTCTTTACATTCTCGACGAGCCTTCCATAGGGTTGCACCCTGTTGACGCTGATGTGCTCGCGGAGCAACTTAAAAAGCTCTCGTCAAGAGGCAATACCGTAGTGGTTGTCGAGCACGACACGTCCATAATACGCGCCTCAGACCATATAATAGAACTTGGCCCGGGCGCAGGGGAGCGGGGCGGACGCGTCGTATACTCCGGATCGACCGCCGACTTTCTTAAAAACGGCAAAACGCTGACGGCGAACTACCTTACCGGCAAAGAAGTTATACACACGCCGAGATGGCGCAGAAAAGGAAGCGGGACTTTCCTTACGCTCCGTGGCGCGCGCGGCAACAACCTGAAGAACATTGACGTAAAGATACCGCTTAAAACACTTACCTGCGTAACCGGCGTATCAGGCTCCGGTAAAAGTTCGCTTGTGGCCGATACGCTCTACAACATTCTCGCCGGGCGCGCCAACGCGAAAGACAGGGCAAAAAGCGCGCGCCTTGAAAAACCCCTTTCATACGACTCTTTTGAAGGCGCCGGCAACATAACCGGCGTAAAACTAATTGACCAGGGGCCTATGGGGCGCACGCACAGATCTAACCCGATTACTTACACGGGCGGCTACGACGACATAAGGCGCGTATTCGGCGGCTTGCCTCTTGCGCGGACGGCCGGTTTTAAACCCGGCCACTTTTCATTCAACGTAAAAGGCGGCAGGTGCGAATCATGCAAAGGGGACGGAGCGAAGACGCTCGATATGTTCTTTCTGCCCGATCTTTACGTAAAGTGCGAAGCATGCAACGGCAAGCGGTTTAAAAGGCAGGTTCTAAATATCAAATACCGCGGCAAAAACATATTCGACTGCCTGAACATGACGTTTGACGACGCGGCCATGCTGTTTAGCCGCGAGTCGCGGCTGGTGGAGATATGCGGCGTAATAAAAGACGTCGGACTTGGCTACCTAAGGCTTGGGCAGTCCGCGTTGACCCTTTCCGGCGGAGAAGCGCAGAGGCTGAAGATAACGAGGGAACTTCTCGACAAAAACACATCCGGCATGCTCTACATCTTTGACGAGCCTACCACCGGCCTTCACATGGACGACATAAAAAGGCTCCTTACCGTCATAGGCAGGCTTGTTGACTCCGGTTCTACAGTGATAGTAATAGAGCATAACCTTGACTTCATCAAAACAGCCGACCATGTAATTGATTTAGGCCCGGGCGGCGGTG
>SCQA01000027.1 GCA_004298725.1 bacterium | reverse complement strand
ACCGGCAATCTCGCCGCGGCCATTGCAAACAGAGCCGGCGCAATTCAGTATCGCCTGCGACTGAGGCGCGTACAACACCTTCCAACCCATCTTGCGAAGCTTTAAGCACAGGTCTAAGCCTGCGGCCTCTTTCATACCAGCGTCAAAGCATCCGGCGTCAAAAAACTGCTTGGCGCGCACCGCCATGCAAAAAGGCTCCATTGCCTGGAATTCGCGCACTCTCGTAACCGCGGGGTGAGTCGCCTCTACGCCGTTATAAACGCGCGACGGCCTCACAAAACCGTTTTCCTCGTAAAAGCTCACGCCAACGTGAGAGACTCTGCCTGTTCTCCGGTCAAGAAGTTTTGCGCCGGCAACGGCGCATTTTAAATCGGATTTTACCGTTTTAAGAAGCGCGCCAAGCCAGCCGGCAAGCGGCTGGGCCATACTGCTTAAAAATACCAAATAATCGCCTACTGCGGACTTAGCGCATCTGTTGCACGCCTCCGCAAAACCAAGACCGGCACAATCGGAAATAATTTTAATTGCATATCCTTTTTCAAGGCTTGCGCCGGGTACGGCGGCGTATGCCGCTCCGGCTGGCGCCAAAATTTCAACCCGCAAGCCGTCGCCGGCTGAAATATTAAGCGAATCAAGCCAATGCGGCTCAAACACCGCGCTGACATTAGCGTCCGGTATTATAATGGAAACATCAGGCCGTGCTCCGCCGGTTTTCGACGCGCCGCTATCCGCAATGCCGCGCCTGTGTCCGTCAATATACCCTTGAAGGCCCTTTGCCGCAAGCCCGCGCTCGGAATCAAAAGAAAGAAAATGCCAGTCGTCATGGTCTTGATTCTTCTTTTTGTACGTGGCGTCAAAACTGGTCTTGCCGAGCTGAAAGTGCATGTGCTCGAAAACAACGTCGTCAAGGTAAACTATGCGGTCATAACCCAAAACTTTAAGCCTTTTGAATATATCCAAAAGGTGCGATTCAATATGAAGATTAAGATATTCAGACGGGCATATGCCGCCCATAAATTCGCACGTCTTACGCGAAATTATGGGAAAAGTCGGCACCTTGCCGCCCTGGTCAAGGTCGTTTCCGTAAACAAGGGCGATGTCGTCAGGGAACGCCTCAAAAGCGCGAAGCACGTCCGTATCCCACCCTTTTGTGCGGTAGATGGCATCATCGTTCATCAAAAACAAATAACGCCCTGATGACGCATAATAACACTCGTTAAGAATGGAGCCGAGCGACGCCCCGTGCGGCCTGATAAGTTTTATAATGTCTATAATAGTGTGCGTTATGCCGTGGCTTTCCACGTCGTCATCGTCTATGTACAGGACTACCTCTATGTCCTCTATTTTTGCCGTTGTCTCTATAAGGCTGTCAAAAAGCCTTTTGACAAGCGCTGGGCGCCCTCTTGTAGGCAGTATTATGGAAATATTTTTCATGCGAGCTTACAAGCCTCTCTTATGATGTCTAATAAATATAACATAAAATCACGGACTATAATAACTCTTTGATTATTTAGCGGATTTTGAAACGGAACACCGGTCGTACTGCGAGAGAAAGTAAAGCATGCCAGCGCAAGAAAGCTACAGCACCACTATTCGTTCCTTGCTTACGCCTATTTTTTTAAGCGCTTCGACCTTATCATCAACGCCGATAAGCGAGGCAATAAGTATCTTGCCGTTGTAATATCTTATATTTTCAAACGGCAACACCTTTACGTCGAAAAAACTTCCGGAGGCAAACCCGTCGAAGACAGCGCTTACTTTTACCGGTTCGCACAAGCTCATTTTATAGATAATTTCGGCCACCTCGCCGGTGCCGTAAAGCGCAATGGAACCGGTATTTTCAGAGGCAAGCTCTTTCAGGCAAACGCCGCATCTTTGAAAGGTGTACGAATTATACTGCCCCATTTTCTTGAAAAAATCATAGCTCCTGTAAACCTTCTTAAGAAGTTCGCGCCCGGAGTACGACTTACGGGTGAATTTGGTAAGCTTCATGTGAAATTGCTTAACCAATATCTTAAAAAAAGTTGCGACAAGCCACGCATTGACAAACGGATGTTTTTTAAAGCCGTTAACCCACCAAAGAATGCCTTTTCTCTTTTCCAGTCCGTTTTTTTCAGCGAACTTCTCTACAGCCCAATCCTTAAAAACTTCCGTTGGAATGGCCTGATTCACAAGAGGCTCGTATATAACATCATCCTGTTTCAGACGAAGTTTTCCGATAGCCTGGTTTTCAACCAAAGGCATTGTCCGCCCGGTCCTTTTTATGCTTAACGCGGTGGTTGACACGTTCCTGCCGTCATGCGGACCCATGTGGTTATTAACCCCGTCAGTGCCCGGATGCCACACGTGATAAATAAATTCATCGCGTAACCAAACCTCGCGCTTACCGGCATTAACAAGCCTAAAGGTCATTTCGTAAGGGCCGCAGATATGACCAAGGTAATCTATATGCTCATCCGCGCCGCCGACGGCTATCATGTCGTCCTTTAGCGCCGCCATGCACGCGCCGTAATTAAGCGTATGGAGCGGGTCTTCCCTGTCCGTAAGGCCCGTGGTAAGTCCGTCCTTCCAGTTTATGCAACCCTGCCCCAAAATATCGTCAATTGAAGGATAGTTGAACGGATGGAATCTGGAGTCAACATTGCGGACTTCGTCCACATGCACCACTATGCCGTCTTCTTTTTCAAAAGCGTTTATAACGGACTGAACGAATGTCGGCCTGAGTATGGCGTCCGAATCGCAAAGCATCACAATCCGCCCGGTTGCGGCTATTATGCCGACGTTAAACATCAGGTGCTTGTGATAGTAAATATTTTTAGGTATATCCAGCACAATCCATTTGTCTATCGGGGGGCGCTGGCCGTTTTTTAAACTCCTGTCGATCTCTTGGCGTATGTCAGGGGGCCTGGCGCCGTAATATTCAACCCATAACACCTCATAGTCCTCCCTTGCGGCGGTCTGCTCTGAGAGATATTTAAAAATATGAAAGCTCTCCCTGCATGACCAGTCAAGAAGTATAATGCTTAGCTTCGGGCGAACGCCGGTTTTATTTTCGTACAGGATTTCCATTGTATATGAATGATGAATCGTTTAGCGGGCACGGCGAAGGTCGTTTACGGCGGCTACGAACGTAAAAACGGATAGCTTGCCTTGAAACGCGCATAAGCCTTAAACCGTGCCGCGGCTGTAAACATTCCGACAGCGCCGACATTTCTTAAGAAAGGTCTTAAGCGTACTTGCGCGTAATTTTAACCTTTAACATCTCCTTGATGTGTTCAAGCGCTTTTGGGCCGAACTTCTTAAGTATCATATCCTGATATTTCTTTGAGCTGAAATAGTCGTCAAAAGCCCTGTCGCGGAACCTCAGCACCTCCGCGCCGGTTATGTGTTTTGTCTGAAGCGGCTGAGATTCCGCGCTGTACTGGGAATACCCAAGCCAATTGTCCGGCAGTTTAAACCCTTGAGTCACTGCGTCATCGTAAAGCTTACTGCCAGGAAAGGCCATGGTCGCGTAAAAATTAGCATACTCGCAATTTAGGTCTTTTGCAAGGTCAAGCGTTTCACGCATGGTGTCAAGGTCATCGTCAGGCAAGCCGAAGATATAGTTTGCCCCTATGTATATGCCGTGTCCGCGGGTCATTTCCATTGACTTGTAAACCGCGTCCTGATTAAACCTGCCTTTTGAAACGCCGTCGCGCACTTTCTGGCTTCCGGCTTCTATGCCAAAGGCAAGCCAGTTAACGCCGGACGCCTTCATCTTGCTCAAAAGCCGCTCGTTTATAGTGTCAACGCGGGCGTATGCCCAAATATTAAGGTCGTAACCGCGCTCTTTTATAAAGTCGCATATCATATTAACATGTTCTTCGTTAAGAACGAACATCTCGTCCATTATCTTGATATTTTTTACGCCGTATCTTTCAACAAGCAGGCCTATCTCATCCGCTACCCTCAGCGGGTTTCTGTAACGTATGCCCGATTTTCCGAAGATGGAGTTTATGCAACAGAAACTACACTTGTACGGGCAACCGAGACTTGTGTAGATAACGGCGTACGGTTGCCTCTTTTCAACATCCTGAAAACAGTGCCAGTTATGCGCCCTGTATTTTGTCATTGGCAAAAGGTCCCATGCCACCGGCGCGAGCGCGTCAAGGTTTTCTATAAGCTCTTCACGCTGATTTGACACAATCTTGCCGTCCTTTCTATACCAAAGACCTTTGATGGCGAATTCCTCCGGCTTAGCTACTGCTTTAAGCGCGGTAAGAAGATTCAAAATAGTATGGAAACCTTCGCCCTGGCAGACAAAATCAACGTCTTCTTCCATTAAGGTCTTTTCAGGCAAAGACGACGGATGCAACCCGCCAAGCAATGTCGTTATGTCCGGATGCGTCTGCTTCAAAACCTTTAAAATGGCTCCCGCCCCCGGCATGTTCATGGTAGAGGCCGACGGATTAGTGCCGGATACTATGATACCCATAAGACATGGCTTCGCGTCGCCTATCATCTCCGCCGTCTCTTCCGGGCTGAGATTCTCGGCAGACGCGTCAATAATGCCCACTGAAAAACCTTTCTCACGGATAAACGCGGCAAGAAGCCCGGCCCACAGAGGCGGCTCCTGACCGGCAAGGTCGGTATTTAAATTTCCGTATATCTTTTTTTTATTGCAAGGACTGACTAAAAGCAAATCCATCTCTTTGTATCCTCCATAAACGACGCGCTCAAGCGCTTTTACGCGGGTAAACCGCACCTTGTCTTGAAGGTATTATACCAAACAAACGCCTGCCCGCAAACCGCAACTTATTCCACAATCAAATAAGACGTGCGGGAATTATAAGGGAACCTTTTGATGGAATAGCGGGAAAGCCCGAATACTTCCTTTACGGCAAGCGTCTCACCCGGACACTCATGGTCGTTTATTTCATCGAAACCTATTACACTGCCCTTTGTAAGCCTGTCGGATATGGTCAGCAACACTTCTTTGGTGGGCTTATAAAGGTCAAAATCAAAGTACGCGAGCGAAATTATCGTCTCAGGATTTCTTTCAAGATATTTTTTCACTTCCTCAGAGGCGTCGCCCTTGACTATCTCATGCTTTTTTATATGCGCCAGCGGGCTTTCTTCCTCTTGAAGGCTTATTACTTTTGAAAGATACTCCTCGTAGCCGGCGGTAACCGCATAGCCTTTTTCCTTCATCATCCTGCCTTTGCCGTCTTCGTCAGAAAGTTTATTAAAACCCTCAAAGGTATCAAAGGCGGCGATCTTGCGAAGGCGGTTAAAAGGCTCGTATATTCCTCTAAACGACGTAAAGAGCGACAGGTTCTGCCCCCAGCGTGTGCCGAGGTCGAATATCACGCCCTGCACCGGCAAAATCTGCCTGTAGAGAAAATCCATAAAGAGGATACGTGAAAGCGTCTGAGGAACAAGATGAAGCCCGAGGTTTAAAAGAAGTTCGTCCTCGGGAATCGGACATTCCTTCATAAGTTTGACCATCTCTTCGCGTCTCTGCCCTTGCGTCTTGTCGCCGTGCGTTACTACGCCGAATTTCTTAACCGCCATTTTATCTCCATTTGCAAGTAATCTGCTTAACAATTTAAGCATTAAGGCAAGCAAGCGTATGAAATTCCAAAAACGGACATGCACCGTAAAAACAGCTTCGGTATAATATCCGCAGGGTTGAGATACTCCGCATCGCAACCCCTTTAACCCCGCATTATAGCCGGACTAAAAACCGTTATCCGGCCAGCACGGCCATTTAACCTACTTTTTCAATTCCTGAAGCACCCTGTCAACGTCAAGCGGTAAAAGGACTATTTCTATTCTTCTGTTTTGAGCCCTGCCGCTGACAGTGTCATTCGAAGCAACCGGTTTGTAAGCGGAAAGCCCGGCGGCGGAGAGGAGCTTGCCGTTTATACCGACCTTATCTTGAAGATACCGCACCACGTTTGTAGCCCTTGCGGTTGAAAGCTCCCAGTTGGTCGGGTAAGTCTCCTGAAGACTGCCGCCTATCTTTACGTTGTCCGTATGCCCCTCAACCCTTATCTGTTTGTCGGTAACGATCTTCAGAATATCGCCGACTCTTTTTAAAACCTTCAAACCGGCGGGTTTCACCTCGGCCTCGCCTGACGCGAACAAAACCTTTTCAACAAGGTTTACCGACAACCTGTCAACCGCCTGCGTTATCTTTATATCGCCCTTTTCAATCTCTTTTTTCATCTCTTTCACGAGATTTTCATAGGCGTTCTTTACGTTTGCGACTTCTTTTTCCTTTTCAGTGCTAATCTCGCCGGCCTTGAGCTTCAATCTGTCATTTTCCCTGCTCAGATATTCCTTTTCTTTTGCAAACGAAGCAACCGCCTCGTCCTTTGCCTTTGTAGCGGCGCTAAGCTCATCCGCCTTTGCTTTTTGCAGGCTTGCCAGCTCTTCCGTCTTCGCCTTATCAGAGGCTGAAAGCCTCTCCTTTTCCTTTCTTAAATCCGCTATCTCCTGCGAGGTCATTATACCTTTGCTTGAAAGCTCGTCAAGCTTGGCCTTCAACGCTTCAACCTCTTTGTCCTTGCCTTCCTTGGCTGTTGACAAATCAGCTACATCCTTTTTAAGCTTATCCACTTCCTTTTTCAAACTTTCATTAGTTTGCTTTGCCGACGAAAGCTCGGCGGACGCCTTGTCAGCCTCGGCTTTTTTCGCCGTAAGCTCGTCAACCGTTATCTGATGCGTCTTGGTGCTTACGCACCCTGTCATTGCAACAGAAGCCGCGAACAGGCAAATCAAAAACCTTTTCATAATCGTCCTCCTTATCAATTATTGGCGAAGATTTTATGAACAGTGAAAAAACGCGTTTATTCCGTTGATTTTATTAGATACCGGTCGTATTGTCAATTGCCTTTAAATCAGCCTAATTTTATTTGCATATCCTCAAGCGCCCTTAGCCTGTCCCTAAGCCCGGCGGCCTTTTCAAAATCAAGTTTCTTGACGGCTTTTTCCATCTCTTTTCTAAGCGACTTCATAAGAGCCGGTATCTCGTGAGGCGGCACAAAATCCTTGCCTGCCTTTTCCTCCTCCGTTGGCACCGTATAATAATCTTCCTCGTAAATTGAACTTACAATATCTTTTATAGTGCTCTTTATCGTCTCCGGCGTAATATTGTTTTTGCGGTTGTATTCGGCCTGAATAACCCGCCTTCTCGTTGTTTCATCCATAGCCGCCTTCATCGAGCCGGTTACTGAATCGGCGTAGAATATGACCCTGCCGTTTAAGTTTCTCGCGGCCCTGCCGCACGTCTGGATAAGAGAGCGCGCCGAGCGCAAAAACCCTTCTTTGTCCGCGTCAAGAATAGCCACAAGAGAGACTTCAGGCAGATCAAGCCCCTCCCTTAAAAGGTTTATGCCCACAAGCACGTCGAACTTGCCGAGGCGCAAATCGCGTATTATTTCAATGCGCTCAAGCGTCTCCACGCCGGAATGAAGGTACTTTACCTTTACCCCAAGCCCGGCGTAATGCTCGCTTAGGTCTTCAGCCATGCGCTTTGTAAGCGTTGTAACAAGCACCCGTTCACCGGCTTTGACCCTTTTCCGTATTTCCGCAAGCAGGTTGTCAATTTGCGTCGCAACCGGCCTTACGTCTATTTCCGGGTCCATCAGTCCGGTAGGACGGATTATCTGCTCAACTACGTTGCCGTCGGCATTTCTGAATTCATACTCGCCCGGCGTAGCCGACACGTACACGGCCCTTGTAATCTTCGTTTCAAACTCCTCGAATTTAAGAGGCCTGTTGTCCAGCGCAGACGGCAGTCTGAAGCCGTATTCGACAAGCGTTTGCTTCCTTGAGCGGTCGCCGTTATACATGCCGCCTATCTGCGGTATTGATATATGGCTTTCGTCAACAAAGAGCAGAAAATCATGCGGAAAATAATCAATAAGCGTGAATGGCGGATCGCCCGGCGGCCTGCCCGACAAATGCCTTGAATAATTCTCTATGCCCGGGCAATAGCCCATCTGTTCCAGAAACTCAAGGTCGTAAAGCGTCCTCTGCTCGATGCGCTGGGCCTCAAGGCCCTTGCCAAGGGCTTTAAGCTCGCCAAGCCTCTCCCTCAACTCAATTCGTATGCTGTCAATCGCCTTTTTAAGATTATCTTTCGTTGTTACGTAGTGGCTTGCCGGATGAATAAGCGCCTTTTCAATCCGGCGCATATGCGTACCGCGAAGCGGGTCTATTTCAGATATGGCCTCAATGGTATCGCCGAAGAACTCGAAACGCAAAGCCCTGTCCGCCTCGTACGCGGGCAAAACGTCAACAATATCTCCGCGCACCCTGAATACGCCGCGGTGAAAGTCGTAGTCATTTCTCTTATACTGCATTTCAACGAGTTTCGCTAAAAGCGCGTCCCTGCCAAATTCCATGCCTACCTCGGCGTAAACGAGCATTGACCCGTAATCCTCAGGCGAACCTATGCCGTATATACATGAAACCGAGGCCACTATTATCACGTCGCTACGCGTTAACAGCGCGTGCGTGGACGAATGCCTTAATTTGTCAATCTCGTCGTTTATGGCCGCGTCTTTTTCAATAAACGTATCCGAGGCGGGCACGTACGCCTCAGGCTGGTAGTAATCGTAATATGAAACGAAATACTCTACTGCATTGTCCGGAAAGAGGTCTTTAAGCTCGGCGTACAACTGCGCCGCGAGCGTCTTATTTGGCGCGAGCACAAGGGCGGGCCTTCCAAGCGCCTCAATGGCCTTTGCCATGGTGAATGTCTTGCCCGAGCCTGTCACGCCGAGAAGCACCTGATGCCTTAAACCTTTTTTCGAGCCTTCAACAAGCGCCTTGATCGCGCGGGGCTGATCGCCCTTGGGTTCAAAGCTTGACTCCAATTTAAACTTTGCGATGCTTTTCATTCTCTTTTAAAGTAACACGAAAAAATCGTTGTGTAAACACGCGCCCATGTGTTAATAATTAGAGGTTAAGCGAAAAACGGAGCGCACTTGAAATATGGACTATAAAGATACCTTAAACCTTCCCAGAACAGACTTCCAGATGAAGGCCGAGCTTAACAAAAAAGAACCTGAGGCCATTGAAAAATGGACCAAAACAGGCCTTTACAATAAAATAATTTCAGCTGGCAAAAGCAGGCCGAAGTACATCCTGCACGACGGCCCCCCGTACGCCAACGGCAACATTCACATAGGCCACGCGCTGAATAAAATTCTTAAAGACATCATCGTCAAAAGCAAGTTCATGGCCGGGTATTCAACCGACTATGTCCCCGGGTGGGACTGCCACGGCCTGCCCATAGAACTTCAGGTTGAAAAAGAGCTTGGGGCGAAAAAAGCCGGCATATCAAAGGTGGAAGCAAGAAAGCTTTGCAGGGCCTATGCGGAACGGTTCGTAAACATACAGCGCGAGGACTTTAAAAGGCTCGGCGTATTCGGCGAGTGGGATACCCCGTACCTGACAATGTCTTACGGCTATCAGGCCTCGATACTGCGCGAGCTTGGCAAATTCGCCCAAAAGGGCATTGTTTACAAGGGCAAAAAACCCGTGCACTGGTGCTCTTCCTGCGCTACAGCCCTTGCCGAGGCCGAAGTTGAATACACAGACAAAACGTCGCCTTCGGTGTACGTAAAATTTGAAGTAAGCGCAGTACCCGATAACGTGAAGCAAAAAGGCTTGTTCAAAGAATTCCCGCGGATCAAACATTACTTCGTAATATGGACGACCACTCCGTGGACGCTTCCAGCGAACTTGGCGATAGCGGTGCATCCTGAACTGTCATATCATACGCTCAAAGTCACAAGGAACGACGCCGAAGAAGTGTGGGTATTCGCAAACGCGCTTTTAGATGACTGCCTTGCCAAATTCAACATTGCAAAAACCGCCACTGAAAATCTTGGTAATTGTTTAGGCAAAGACCTTGAAGGAATAATCTGCAAACACCCCTTTATTGACAGGGCATCAAAAATAATACTCGGCGAACACGTTACAACCGAGGCAGGCACCGGTTGCGTGCATATAGCGCCCGGCCACGGACAGGACGACTACGAGCTTGGCCTTAAATACGGCCTTGAAATATACGCGCCCGTTGACTCGCGCGGAAAATTCACAAGCGACGTGCCTCAGTTCGAGGGGCAGTTCGTATTCAAGGCCAACGCCGGCATAACCGAGCTTCTTCAGTCAAAAGGCGCGCTTCTTCTTAAAGAAGACATTTCGCATTCCTACCCGCACTGCTGGCGGTGCAAATCGCCGATAATATTCAGAGCGACCGCGCAGTGGTTCGCCTCCATGCAAGCTAATGATTTACGCAAGAACGCCCTTGACGCAATAGACAACAAAATTCAGTGGATACCCGCATGGGGCCGGGATCGCATATACAACATGATACTTAACAGACCGGACTGGTGCCTGTCGCGCCAGAGGGCGTGGGGCGTGCCTATACCTGCGCTTAACTGCCAAAAATGCTTTGCGTCATTTCTTGACCCCAAGCTGATTGAAAGCCTTGCCTCAGCCTTTGAAAAATATGGCGCCGACGTATGGTTTGAAAAAGATTTCAACGAGTTTTTGCCGGCTGGCACAAAATGCCCGAAATGCGGCGGAGCGGAATTCAAAAAAGAAGAAGACATCCTTGACGTTTGGTTCGACTCCGGCGTAAGTTTTGCCGCAGTTCTTGAAAAAAGAGAAAACCTGAAACGCCCGGCAGACCTATACCTTGAAGGAAGCGACCAGCACAGAGGGTGGTTTCACTCGTCGCTTCTCGCCTCCATAGGCACAAGGGGAGAGCCGCCGTATAAAGCGGTGCTTACGCACGGCTTCGTGGTGGACGGCTCCGGCAGAAAAATGAGCAAATCCCTCGGCAACGTGGTTGCCCCGCAGGAAGTTATAAACAAATACGGCGCCGAAGTTTTGCGGCTATGGGTGTCGGGCGTGGACTACTCCGAAGACATCCGCATATCAGAGGAAATACTTAAAAGGCTCGCCGAGGCGTACCGCAAGATACGCAACACCTTCAGGTACATACTCGGAAACATCTACGACTTTGACCCGTCAAAAGATATTGTTGAATATAAAGACCTTGAAGAGCTTGACAAACTGGCTCTTCACAGGCTTGCAAAACTCATTGAAAAGGTTTCAGTTGCTTATGAATCATTTGAATTTCACGCCATATACCACGCGGTGCATAACTTCTGCGCGGTTGATTTAAGCGCGTTTTACCTTGACATTGTAAAAGACAGACTGTATTGTTCCGGCGCGAATTCAAAAGCAAGGAGGGCGGCGCAAACCACGATTTATCATCTGCTTGACTGCCTTGTTCGCCTCGCCGCGCCGATACTCGTATTCACCTCGGACGAAGTGTGGTCGTTCATGCCCGGCAAAAGAGAAGAGAGCGTGCACCTTGCCTCCATGCCCAAAATAAAAGAAGAATGGATTAACGAAGATATTTCCAATAAATGGGAAACCCTTATTAAAATCAAAGAAGAAATATCAAAGACACTTGAGACGGCAAGACAAAATAAGATTATCGGCCATTCGCTTGACGCGGAGGTTGCTGTCGCGTTTAATAGCGCAATAAGCAAGGAAACGCTTTCAGGAATGCTTCAATCAGAACTGTCACCTGAAAAATTCAAGAAACTGCTTAACGATGAGAAAAAAGCTTTGAAAGATATTCTTATCATTTCCGAGTTGACTGTAATAGACGCGGCTCCGGACGCAAGCTTAATTTCGGTTATGAAAGCAAACGGGGCAAAGTGCGAAAGATGCTGGCACTACAGCCCGACAGTCGGCTCGCACAAGAACAGCCCGACCGTATGCACGCGATGCGCGGAAGCCTTGCAATAACCCCTAACAGGTCACAGATGCCCCAAAAAAGGTCACAAGTAAACATCAAGCTCAAAATAGCCGTCTTGACAATAATTCCGCTTATTGTTATTGACCAGATAACCAAAATTGCCGTAATGAAGGGCTTGGCGCTTAACGAGTCCATGGCCGTCATAAACGGCTTTTTCGACCTCGTATATTTTAAAAACCCGGGCGCGGCGTTCAGCCTGTTTCACAGCGGCGGCGCGTTAAGAACAATCTTTTTAATCGGCACGTCCGTAGTGGCGCTTGCGATTATCGCCGTGCTTATATGGCAAGCCAAAGACAAACTGACGGTCTTTTGTTTTTCTCTGATAGCAGGCGGGGCAACAGGAAACTTAATTGACAGAGCGCGGTTCGGTTCGGTAACCGACTTTCTGTATTTTCACGCCGGCAAATACTACTGGCCGGCGTTCAACGTGGCTGACTCCGGCATAACTGTTGGCGTGGCGATTGCGTTTTACGCGTTTTACTTTCGCAAAGATAAGGCATAACGGTTTTTTACTCTACGCTCTCGTCCATGCCAAGACGTTTGCGCTCCGCCTCCACGAACTCCCTTACAATCCGCTGGCCGTCTTCGGAGAGCGAATTAAACATTATGCCCGAGCCGCCAAAGAGCGTCTGAGAGGCCACTTCCACCGTAGTCCACTTCACGACACACTTCGCGCTGATGACTTTATCCGAGCCGGGAACGGAAAATTTCAAGAGCATATTGGTGCCGGTCAAAAAATCAGTCTTCGTATGAAGGAATACGCCTGTTTCGCTGATATTCAAGATATACCCGGTGCGGGTAATGTCGCCCACCGTGAAATCCGCCGGAAGCGACACCGGCACGCGAAGCCTCGGCGCGCCCTCTACGCTCCTTTCAGGAAATAGTATATTATTAACCCTGAATATCATCTGTTCCGGCGTAAAGCCCTTTGTTACAAGTCCGCTTGCGCCGAGTCTTTTGAGCCTGTTCATTACGTCAACCGGCTCATAGACGCCTGTAACCGCCAGCACAGGGAATTTACCTTTAAAACCGTTTTCGTTTATCCACTTTAAAACGCCAAAACCGTCAACATGCGGCATTTGAATATCAAGCACAAGCAGGTCAATGCCGTTGGGGTTGAGCTTTATTTCGTTTATAACCTCTTGCCCGTCCTTGGCAAACCTTACCCTGTGGCCGGCCTCGACGAATATATCGCTAAGCCTTGTTCTGAAGAAAACAGAATCATCCGCAATGAGTATCCGCTTGGAAACTTTTGCTATCATAGCTGACCTCGTTCCAGTAAACTTTTTTCAATTAAGGTATCGTGGTGACGGCTTAAAACACAAAAGATGAGATTCCACCAAGGCGCACTAAACCACGCTATAACAAACGGGTACGAATATCTCTGTTAACTTCCAAGCCTTACTAAAAAGGGGATTTACGGTTGGCAACGACCAAACTTAAATAATTCCCCTTAATCCCCCTTTAGAAAATGGGGAAATTACCACCACTAATAAAAGTATAACCCTGAAATTTTTGAAATCAATCCGTGCCTGTATTTTTAGGAAGCTCCCACACGGCGTGCTTACATTTCGGGTAGTTTGAACAACTGAAAAAGACTCTGCCGCCGCGCTTAGTCCTTCTCTCCACAAGTTTGCCGCCGCAACCTTCTTCCGGGCAGAGTATGCCCGTTGAAACCGGCGCGGTTGACTTGCACTCGGGGTATTTTGAACAGGCAAGAAACCGCCCGAACCTTCCGCTTTTAATAAGCATGGGCGAGCCGCATTTGGCGCATACTTCGTCTGTAGTTTCGTTCTCGCGCTCAAGAGGAAGCACCTTGCCGGTGTCGTCGGTTGTGAAGTTTTTGGTGCTCTTGCACTCCGGGTAGCCGACGCAGGCGAGGAACTTGCCCTTTCTGCCCCACTTTATAACCATCATCTTGCCGCACTTTTCACAGACAATATCCGTGGGAACCTCTTCGGCCTTGAGGTTTTTCATCTCTTTTTGCGCGCTATCAAGGCTTATTTTGAACGGGCCGTAAAATACCTCCATCGTTTTTCTCCACTCGGCGGCGCCGTCTTCTATCTTGTCAAGCTCCTCCTCCATATGGGCGGTAAACTCCACGTTCAAAATATCGGGAAAGCTCTTTATAAGAAGGTCGTTGACCGTAAAACCCAGCTCCGTGGGCTTTAGCTGTGTCTTGTCCTTTATTACGTATTCCCTGTCCTGAATGGTGAATATTATGGCGGCGTAGGTTGAAGGTCTGCCTATGCCGTTTTCTTCAAGCTCCTTAACAAGCGTGGCCTCGGTAAATCTCGGCGGCGGCTGGGTAAAGTGCTGGCCGGGTATCAAGGCCTTTAGGCCGAGCGCGTCGCCCTTTGAGAGTTGCGGCAATTTGCTTTCCTCTTCGTCTTCAACGTCTTTACCCTCGACGTACACGGCTGTAAAACCCTGAAACTTTACAATGGAGCCTGACGCCGAAAAAGTATAAACGCCAGCGTTGATAAGCGCCCGCGTCTGGTCAATTATTGCCGGCGCCATCTGGCAGGCTATGAACCTGTTCCATATAAGCGTGTAGAGCTTGAATTGGTCAGTGGTTAAGTCTTTCTTTATCGCCTCCGGCGGATATTTCAGGTAAGTCGGCCTTATGGCTTCGTGCGCGTCCTGCGCCTTTTTTTTGCTCTTGTATATAACCGGTTTTGGCGGCAAATACTCCGGCCCGTAACGCCGGCTTATATACTCCCGCGCGTCGGTAACGGCTTCAGCTGAAAGGCGCGTCGAATCCGTTCTCATGTATGTTATCAGGCCTATCGGCCCTTCGTCGCCGATTTCAACGCCCTCGTAGAGCATCTGGGCTATTGTCATGGTCTTTTTAGCCGTAAAACCGAGCTTTCTTGAAGCCTCCTGCTGAAGCTTGCTTGTAATAAACGGAGCCGCGGGGTTTCTGCGCGTCTCTTTAAACTCTATTTCATCTACTTTCCAGCTTGCGCCTTTAAGCCCGGCAACGGCCGTATCGGCCTCGGCGCCCGTGTTTATTTCAATCTTCTTATCGTCTTTTTTTATAAGCTTGGCGATGAAGACCGTTTGCTCCGGCCCGCCAATAAGCTCGGCCTCAAGGGACCAATACTCCCTTGGCACGAACGCCTGAATCTCTCTTTCCCTGTCGCAGATAAGGCGCACCGTAACGGACTGCACCCTGCCGGCTGAAAGGCCCCTTTTGACTTTATCCCAAAGTATCGGGCTTACTTTATAACCGACAAGCCTGTCGAGCACGCGCCTTGCCTGCTGTGCTTCGTACTTGTGCTCATTAAGCTCCATTGGGTTGGAAATCGCCTCGTTTACGGCCTTTTCGGTAATTTCGTTAAAAAGAACCCTTTTCGTCTTTGTTCTTTTTTTGTCAATTTCATCGGCTATATGCCACGCGATAGCCTCTCCTTCACGGTCAGGGTCGGGGGCGAGATATATCATGTCAGCGCCCTTGCCCGCCTTTTTAAGCTCCTTAATTATGGCGGCCTTGCCTTTTATAACCTCGTATTGCGGCTCAAAGCGGTTTTCCACGTCAACGCCGAGCTTGCTCTTCGGAAGGTCTTTTACGTGCCCTACCGACGCCATCACAATAAAGCCCTTGCCGAGAAATTTGTTTATCGTCTTCGCCTTCGCAGGCGACTCGACTATCACAAGCGATTTGCCCATAATCTCCGTTTGAATACTTCCGCAAACTTTGGCGCTACGCGCCATATTTATAAAAACGCTACGATTATATCCGTTATGCCGGTTAAGTCAATCTTTTACAGCTCACTTTCTGGAAAAACGCATACCCGGCGACTGGGCTATCAGGCCCCTAAGCTCCATACCCATCAGCGCCGCTGATACCCTTGCAGATGAAAGGCCCGTCTTCTCCGCTACGGTGTCTATATCAAGTTCGTCTGAAAGAAGCGCGTCGAAAACAAGCCTCTCCTCAACGCCAAACGCGCTTGTGTCAGTCAAGGGCGCGCCTGCGCCGCCTGCCGCGGCAACGGTTGCGTCAATGCCAAGGCCGGCTAAAATATCCTCAGCGCACACCACAAGCCCGGCGCCGTCTTTTATAAACTTGTTCGTTCCCATGCTTCTATCGGAAGTGGCAAGGCCCGGCACGGCAAAAACATCCCTGTTGTAATCAAGCGCGAGGCGCGCCGTCATTAAAGCGCCGCTTCTGAAAGACGCCTCCACAACGACTACGCCAAGGCTTAAACCGCTTATTATCCTATTTCTTCTTGGAAAGTTATACGGTTGAGGCTTTGTGCCCATTGGAAATTCTGAAATAACAACGCCCTTGACGGCTATCTCTTCGTGCAGTTTTGCGTTTTCAGGCGGGTACGTCACATCAATGCCGGTACCAAGCACCGCAACCGTAACCCCTCCGGCTGAAAGCGCGCCTTTATGCGCCGCCGAGTCGCACCCGCGAGCAAGACCGCTTACAACCGACACCCCGCGAGCGGCAAGCCCTAATGCCAATTGCCCGGACATTTTAAGGCCGTAATGCGTCGGGCGCCTCGTGCCTACAACCGCCACCGTAGGGCGCCCATTAAGAAGGGCAACGTCCCCTTTGACATAAATAAGAACCGGCGGGTCGTTAATCTCTTTAAGAAGCAAAGGGTAATCTTCGAGGTGATACGGCACAACTCTTACGCCGTGCTTATTGGCGAGAGCAAGGTCGCTTTCAACCTCGCCCCATGCGCTAAAAGTTTTGATATTGAGCCTTGCCTCTTCAGGCAACGGGACACGCGATAAAACGCCGTCATCTTCAAAAAGCGACTGCGGATCGTCAACTCTCTCAAGGAGGTTTTTAACGGACGCGCCGCCCAACCCCTTGACTCGCGCGAGCGCAAGCCAGTATTTTAACTTTTCATCCGCCATGGTGCCTGTGTCAAAGCCCGTAAACAAATACGGGGATGGCGCGCGGGACGCCATCCCCAAATAACAGCCTGATAACGGCTTTTGCGATAAATCCGTTACTTGACGCCGCCTATCCTGTCAGCGGCGTGTATAGCCCCAAGGCTCTTGGTTATAATTGCCGATGACGTAGCAGTGCCTACTTCCATCACGACAAGCTCGCCAAGCTCCACGTCTGAAAGCTGTACGGACTTGCCTGAAATCGGGTCGTCCACGAATTCGCCGAGCCTGTAGATTCTAAGCTTATTGCCCGTTTTAATCCCGCCTGACGCGCCTATGTCTATGTAAACGACGTCGCCCTTGGAAAGAAACATCCTGCTCTCAAGAGAAGCAAGTATGTAGCCATCGCGCACATTCGTAAAAGTGTCGGCTAATAGCACTTCTTTTACCGTCTCTTTGTAAGGCATAAGCCGCGCGCCGTTTGCTATTTCCTTAAAAGACTTTTCAACTTTACCCTCCATCACCCCTGTGACGCGGGTAACTTCCAGCACGCCGAGTATGTCGACTATATACCCCATCTCTTTTTTCGTGCTCGGATGAGTTATCTTCTCGCCAACCGTATATACAAAGTAGCGCCCGCCCGGTTTTACATCTCCCTTCTTTTTGAAGGAAACAAAAACCTCGTCGCCCTTAGACGCAAAGTGCTTCTTCTCTTTTGACTCAAGCACTATGCCGCTTGAATCAAGGTCGTAATTCGACACAAAACCCTTTCTGTCAAGCGTGGGGCTTCCAACCTTCGTGTCTTCCGCCTCCGCGGATTTAGCCGGAGCCTGCTTGGCTGATGCGCCCTCTTCAACCGGCTGTTCAAGCACCACCCTCTTTTCAGGCTCAAGCGCCACTACCTTCAAATCAACGGGAGTTTTTCCGTTTTCAGCCTCTGCCGTCAATGTCGCGGCAGACTCTTTTTTGCCGGTTGAACCTGCCTCAACTTCGCCGCCCGGTGCTATCCTGACAATATCGCCCGGATATATCAGGTCCGGATTTACTATCTGCGGGTTTAACTTCCAAATGCCCGGCCATTTAAAAGGATTATTAAGATGCCTTTTGGATATATCCCATAGCGTGTCTCGCTTGACTACTACATAGGTGAATACCTCTGCCTTTTTTACAGCCTCCGGCAATTTGCTCTTTTCCTCGCCTTTGCCAGCGTCTTTTTTTTCAGCGTCTTGCTTTCCGGCAGGTTGTTTTTCATC